>NZ_JAKUFF010000027.1:0-52772 GCF_022663305.1 Bacillus cereus group sp. BfR-BA-01408
AAATATATCGACCGTAACTCGAATTATATCAGCGATTTTCTCAATATATCGATTTACCGACAAAAGGTGACAATAAAAGCTGTTCCAAAACGGGATAGCTTTTATTGTGAAAAAGTCAGTATATTTAGATAAATTTAAAGGGTATATCATTTTTTTGACGAATAAATAAGTTAGAGAAAATTACGGATAAAGTGAAACTTTAATCAGTGGGGGTCTTACTGCCCATTAAAGCGGGATAAAAATAGCCCGAACCATGCAGGGCATGATTCGGGCTTATATTCAGATTAGTAAGCTAAGCTGAATAGACCTTTAATGTGTGATAAGTAACGAACGTTACTTGCTTCTTTCATTAATGATGCTGGTAAGCCTTTAAGTGGAGTATTGCTTGCTCCGATTGTAGCAACAGCATCTTTACGTCCTAGACTAGCAAGTGTTCCAGAGTTTACAGGTGCGAACTCTTCGAATGCTTTGCCTTCTAGTGCTGCGTATAAGTTGTATCCAATTAACTCACCCATTTGCCAAGCGATTTGTGCAGTTGGTGGGTATGGACGTCCGTCTGGAGCGAAGACAACAGCGCTGTCTCCAGCAACGAATACGTTTTTGTGAGAAGTAGATTGTAGGTATGCATCAACTGTTGCACGACCACGGTTTACTTCAAGACCTGATTCACCGATTAGTGGGTTACCTTGAACGCCACCTGTCCAAACGAATGTGTTAGCAACAAGTTTTTGACCGTCTTTTAAGTCGATTTCATTGCCAGCAACGTTTGTTACAGGAAGACCAGTTAAGAATGTAACGCCGCGTGCTTCTAGGCTAGTAGTTGCACGTTCGATTAAGTGGTCTGGTAATACTGGAAGGATTTTTGGACCTGCTTCAACAAGAAGAAGTTTAACTTCTTTTGGATTTACGCCGTGGCTTTTTGCAAGTTTAGGCATAATGTCAGCAAGCTCACCAACTAGCTCAACGCCAGTTAATCCGCCACCACCGATTACGATTGTAGCATCAGCTTCGTTTTTCGTTTTCGCGTATTCACGAATACGGTTTTCAACGTGTTTGTAGATTTTGTTTGCATCAGCAGCAGATTTTAATACCATGCTGTTTTCTTCTAGTCCTGGAATACCGAAGTAAGCAGTTTTACTTCCTAAAGCAACTACAAGTGCATCGTAAGATAAAGTAGTGCCGCCAGCTAATTTGATTTCTTTGCTATCAACTGAGAATGACTCAACTGTTGCGATTTTAAGATCGATATCTTTACCTTTGAAAAGCTTTGTAAGTGGCATTGCAACTGCTTGCTCAGACACGTTACCAGCTGCAAGGCGGTGTAGTTCAGTGATGATTTGGTGTGTTGGGTATTGGTTAATCACTGTAACTTGTGCTTCTGATTTGCTGTAATATTTACGTACGTTTAAAGCGGCAAGAAGACCGCCATAACCAGCGCCTAAGATGACAATTTGTTTTGACATAGTATGATATCCCCCGTCTTTACTAATTGTTGTTATAAGTTAACTTATTTATTGTTACGTTCTGCACTAATTTGAAGATATGCGTTCACAAAGCGGAACATTTTTTGTGCTTGTGGATCTTTTAGTAATTTTAAAAGACCGAATAGGCCGATAACTTCGTTGCTTTCGTCAGCACGGTCTTTCGCTTCGATTGCAGTTGCAGCCATGCTTTTCACTGTATCTTTTACAGGTTCTACAAGCTCTGTGATTGCACCAACAGTGTCGCTTTTTAATACTTCATCAGTAGCAACAGTTTGAGCGAAGTCATAAGACTTAGTTAAAATGTTAACAAGCTCAGTTAATTTTGGAAGCTGTTCTACTAGTGTTGTTAATGATTCTTGTACCTCAGGTTTTAACAACTGATCAAGTACATCAAGTTGTCCTTGGCTAGCAGAAATTTGTACAGTTTCTTGTTCTGGCTTTGTTTGAGTCATAGTTTCTGGCATCTCCAATTCTCCTTTACGATAGCAATACTCTTATTTTTGATAAGTAAGATAGTAAACGGTTACGAAACTTTATACAAAGTTTCACAAAACACAATAAAATGCCTTTAAATTTATGACAGCAAGTAAGCTGTAAACATAAATCTAAAACCATAACGTCTTACTTATTATTTATGAACTGTCCGATATATGGCTTGTCCGCATAATGGAAAAGCTCCGTTACCGGAAAGTGTATATAATATATATCCTATATTATATACTATATACACCTATGTTAACATAAAAATGATTCCTAATTATTTGATATTGAGCGTATAACGTAGTACTGACAAGGTATGGAAGCGTATAAAATATTTTGTTCCAGTTAGAAATGTACATATATATAAACAAAAAAAGGAAAAAACGAACAAATTCACGTTCGTTTTTTCCTTTTTCCTTTTATTCACTTTCTGCAATTAGCATCGATGTCTTACCTTCTTTTTCAAGATGGCATTCGCCCCAAGTACAAAGGGAATCAAGAATGGATTCTAAAGACCAACCGTAGTCTGTAAGGGAATATTCTACTTTCGGTGGTACTTGATTGTATACCTTTCTTTGAATAACGCCGTCGTCTTCTAGTTCGCGTAATTGCTGCGTTAACATTTTTTGTGTAATACCAGGCATGAGACGTTTTAATTCACTCGTTCTCTTTGTACCTTTCGTTAAGTGGCAAAGAATAACGACTTTCCATTTTCCGCCGATAACTTCTAAAGTCGCTTCAACGGGAATGTTATATTTCTTCATATAAAAATCTCCTTTGATGAATCTAGATTGCATTTCTCCAACAAAAGAAGCTAAATCATTTAAATGTTACTAAAAAGTACCTATAGCACTTTAAAGTACGTACTTTTTATCATGTTGAATATGTTCCATAATAGCATACGTAAGAGGGAAATGAGTAGTACGGTACTAAAAAGTGCCTATGTTACTTTTTGGTACCTATCGTACTTTTAAGTGCGTTCTTCAAAAAAAGAGCGAAGCCATTCATAATAGTATATATGAGCAATAAAGTTATTTTTGTAGAAGAAAAAAGGCCTTTTTTCACACTATTATGATTGGATTTCTCGTATTAAGGAGGGGTTCAATTGAATTCATATACAGTATCTTCTTCGGCTATGCAGACGAATCGAAGAAGTATGTTTGCTTTATTAGCACTAGCCATTAGTGCGTTTGGAATTGGTACAACCGAATTTATTAGTGTCGGTTTATTACCATCTATTTCAGAGGATTTACATGTTTCTGTTACAACAGCGGGTTTAACCGTTTCTTTATATGCGTTAGGAGTAGCGTTCGGTGCCCCGGTATTAACGTCAGTAACAGCTAGTATGTCGCGAAAGACATTATTAATGTGGATTATGATTATTTTCATTATTGGTAATGGAATTGCGGCAGTGGCAACAAGCTTTACTGTGTTACTTATCGCAAGGGTTGTATCTGCGTTTGCACACGGTGTTTTTATGTCGATAGGATCGACAATTGCGGCTGCGCTTGTACCTGAGAATAAACGTGCAAGTGCAATTGCATTTATGTTTACTGGTTTAACGGTTGCGACCATTACAGGTGTGCCAATTGGAACATTTATCGGTCAGCAATTTGGATGGAGAGCATCGTTTATGGTAATTGTGGCAATTGGAATCGTTGCCTTAATCGCTAACAGTATGCTCATTCCTTCTAATTTAAAAAAAGGTACGTCTGTATCATTTCGCGATCAGTTTAAGCTGATTACGAATGGAAGACTATTACTTGTATTTATCATTACTGCATTAGGGTACGGGGGAACATTCGTAACATTTACGTATTTATCGCCGCTATTACAAGAAGTGACAGGATTTAAAGCAAGTACCGTTACAATTATTTTGTTAGTGTACGGAATTGCAATTGCGATTGGGAATATGGTTGGCGGGAAATTATCAAATCATAATCCGATTCGAGCGTTATTTTACATGTTCTTTATTCAAGCAATTGTATTATTTGTTTTAACATTTACAGCGCCGTTTCAAGTCGCTGGATTCATCACAATTATTTTTATGGGACTATTCGCATTTATGAATGTTCCAGGACTACAAGTGTATGTCGTTATATTGGCTGAACGATTTGTACCTAGCGCTGTTGATGTGGCATCCGCGATTAACATTGCGGCATTTAACGCTGGAATCGCTCTCGGTGCTTATTTAGGTGGTATTGTAACGAACTCGTTAGGATTAATTCATACAGCTTGGGTAGGCGGTGTGATGGTAGTAGGTGCTGTTATTTTAACGGCGTGGAGTATGACTTTAGAAAAAAGAGATCAAGTGAAATAGAAGGAGAGAAAATATAATGAAAAATTTACAAAGTACAACAACATTGCATAACGGTGTAGAAATGCCTTGGTTCGGTTTAGGCGTATTTAAAGTAGAAGATGGGCCAGAACTTGTAGAAGCTGTAAAATCAGCGATTAAAGCAGGATACCGCAGCATCGATACAGCTGCAATTTACGGAAATGAAAAAGCTGTAGGTGAAGGAATTCGTGCAGGTATAAAAGAAGCAGGCATTTCTCGTGAAGATTTATTCATTACTTCAAAAGTGTGGAATTCGGATCAAGGATATGAAACGACACTTGCTGCATATGAAGAAAGCTTAAAAAAATTAGAGCTAGATTATTTAGATTTATATCTTGTTCATTGGCCTGTAGAAGGGAAATATAAAGATACGTGGAGAGCGTTAGAAACACTTTATAAAGAAGAGCGCGTACGTGCAATTGGCGTAAGTAACTTCCAAATCCATCACTTACAAGATGTAATGAAAGATGCAGAAATTAAACCAATGATTAACCAAGTAGAATACCACCCTCGTTTAACACAAAAAGAATTACAAGCTTTCTGTAAAGAACAAGGTATTCAAATGGAAGCATGGTCACCATTAATGCAAGGTCAATTATTAGATAATGAAACATTACAAGCAATTGCAGAGAAACACGGTAAAACGACAGCTCAAGTGATTTTACGTTGGGATCTTCAAAATGGAGTAATTACAATTCCAAAATCAACGAAAGAATACCGTATTATTGCAAACGCTGATGTGTTTAACTTTGAATTAACGAAAGAGGACATGGAAAAAATCGATGCGTTAAACCAAAATCACCGTGTTGGTCCAGATCCTGATAACTTTGATTTCTAAGATGAAGGTGAGAAAAAAGAGTGTGTAAAAGCACTCTTTTTTTGTGCATAAAAATAGTTTCTAAATAAATACTACTTAGTATTAAGTTTGTTATTAAGGGGCTGTAAACATGAATATAAAGCAATCGTTCAAAATTTTAGCTATGTTTTTAAGTGTTTTATTTGTGTTATTCCCACTTCAAAAAGCATTCGCAGAAGTTATGGACCATACAAAGTATCAAATGGATTGGAGCTATAGTAAGTCCAAGAAGAAACCAATCCGCACAGAGCTTATTAAAACGGCAGATGGCAAAATTGCTTTTTGCTTAAATGTAGATTTGAAATCTCCAAGCGGTCAAGATTTACCGGAAATGGGGAAAGTGGATATTAATGTGTACCGTGTACTATTGAATGGATATCCACAAAAGAGCCCGCAAGAATTAGGTGTTTCAGATTGGAGAGAAGCACATTATGCAACGCAGCTTGCAGTGTGGAATGCATTAAAACAAATCGATATTAATGATTTAGACTTCCGTAATAAAAATGTAGAAAAGGTAACGAAAGATATCGTTGCCAAGGCAAATGCTAGTGAAGAATTACAAGAAATTACGATGAGTGTAACTCCTACAGAAGAACAAGAAGCAGTATTGAAAAATGATTTCTTTGAAACAGGCTTATATACAGTAGAAACAAATGCCAAAAGTGGAACGTATAAAGTGCAAGCAACAGGTGCACCAGCGGGAGCCAGATTTGTAAATGAAAAGGGCGAAGCAAAAACGGAATTTAATGTAGGAGAAAAGTTCCGCATTTTAATTCCAAAACAAACACCAGCTGGTGGATTCAGCTTTAAAGTAATAGGAAATTTAACGAAACTACAAGGCATTGCGCATAAAGGTACACCGACAATTCAAAATGCAGTCGTATTACTTGAGCGTAGTGAGGAAAAAACAAGTCCTGAGTTATCGGTGAGCTGGAAAAAAGGAAATGGTCATGATAATAATAAACCACATACTCCAAACGAACCGCATAAACCGAATCAATATAAAAGGTAAGGATGAAAGCATTGGTATGAACCAATGCTTTTTATATATGAAATATAAAATTATATTAAAATAATTATTAACTAAACAAAGCACTTTTTTTATGTTATAAAAGCTATTTAAAAATAACGAAATATAATAAAATCCAAACGTTAAGATTAATAGATTAAATTCACAAAATTGTAACATTATTCTAATTGAAAAGGCTATCAAACAAAGTGTAAAGCGTGTAAAATTCAGTTGGAAAAACTACCTATAGATGGTCATATATGAAGAAAATGTAAGACTTTATTGCTATTTATAACTTTACATGTATAGATGACAATACTAAATGATATCTTTTACTATTCTCTTTTTATGTACGAAGAGAACTCATCACAAATAGAGAGAAGTGAGGAGGACATATTACATAAAAATTTTACAATGTAAGAAAGCGAATACATGGAGGGAAATGCGGTAGTAATAGATACAGGTGCGCGAGGTGTTCGTTTATTTATTACATATTTTTATAAAAATAATAGGATTTTTCATTAAATAAATATATAGGATGGTTTTTCTAAATAAAGGAACAGGGGACACAGATTATGTCGAAGAAGAAAAAGAGTAGGGTATTAGTAGCTGGTATATGCATATCTACATTATTATCACCAGTAGCTTTTGAAGCATCAAAAGGATATGCGGCGCCTTTGGAAGAGGTTAAAGGTGGAAAGTTGGAAGAGAGCAAAGAGAGTCGTTTGGAGCAGAGGACGTTTTATGTGCCTGGAAAAGGTGATGTCACTGAGGAACGAGATCGTTTAAAGGTGGACTGGGAACTAGCGGCAAATGAACCAACTGGGATTTATGCAAAGCCAAATGAAGAAATGAAAATTAAAATAAAAGGTGATAAGTCTATTAAAGCTTTTATAGGAACACATGCGTATGATGAAGAAGACCCTAAGGAATTTGATTTAACACCTGGTGAAAATGTAATATCATCTCCAGTGGGCGGGATACTGTATTTCTATAACCCGAACAATCAAGGTGATATCACAGCTGAAGTTACTAAGGGTGGAAGTCATTTTCCATTATTCATATTAGGAAAGCATACGAAAAAAGATTGGGATGAAATGCTGAAAAAGTATGAGAATCCATATGCAGTGGAATTAAGAGGAGAAAGAAGCCTAATCACATCAAGCTATGACGCTGTACAAGATTATATGAAAAATACAGATCCAACAGAATTATTGAAGCTGCATGATCAAATCATTCGCATAGAAAATAAGATTTCGGGATTATCTGAAGAGAGTGTAGGAGTGGCGAAAGCGCCAAAACACTATGTTCAATTTGTTGAAAATAGATATCCAGAAGAGGGCGATTGGATGAATGCATACTATTACCGCACTTCTTATGTTAAGAATGCGATGAAGTATGTATTAGACAGTAAAGAGTTAAAAACTGATGGATGGGGGCCTTGGCATGAAGTTGGGCATTTACATCAGCAGGCACCTTGGGAGTGGGAAGACCTGGGAGAGGTAACCGTTAATATTTACTCTTTAGCAGTTCAAACTAAGTTTGGTCATCAAACAAGGCTGGAAGAAGAAGAGCGCTACAAGGCAGCTTTTGCTTATTTAGGTCAAACAGACGCGCAAGAGAAAATGAATGAATTTGAGAAATTAGTTATGTTTTGGCAATTGCATTTAGCTTATGGAGATCAATTCTATCCGAAATTGCACCAAATGTATCGTTTGTTACATAATACAGAACTGCCTAAATCTGATGAAGAGAAAAAGCAGATGTTTATTTACATGACGTCAAAAGTGGCAGGACAAAATTTAGTTCCTTTCTTTGAAAAATGGGGATTAAGTGCAAATGATGATACTAGAGAGAAAATAGAAAAATTAAATTTACCTAAGTTAGAAAAAGAAATATGGAAAGCTACCGATAGTAATGATATTCGTGAAAAGCAAGTTGAAGCGTACGCAATTCCATACGGTGAACCGTCAAGTGAGGTGCAAAACCTTGTAGTGGGTACAGAGTTTGATGAGAAAGAAGCAAGTAAACTCGTTCAAAATTTAGGTGAGGATGTAAAAGTAACAGGTAAGATTATATGGCCTAAATTAGAGAATGGAAAACAGGAAGTATTAGTAGAAATTGTAGATAATAAAGGGAATAAGAATTTAATAACTGTTCCAGTCAATTCTCGTTATGGGGATGCTATGGTAGTTAAAGGTTTTGGTGATGAAGTGAGTTCTGTTATAACACTTCTTCATAATGAAAAGAAAATTGATGTTGATTTCAGTGTTAATGCACTCCATCATCGATTTAAAAACGAAAAATATGTAGAGATTACAGTATACGATAAAGAAGGTAATGAAAAGAAAAATATTTCTGTAGAGGGGCAAGAAAGTTCAAAAAAAATTGCTGAGCAATTGAAAGAGATTGAATTTCAATATGGAGACATTGTGAAAGTATTTCATGCGGAACCAGAGCGTTTTAGTTGGTATCAAAATGACAAGTTAGTAAATCTAGCAGAAAATAGGAATAAAAAAGAAAAGTTCTTCAAAATCACTCCACAAGGGTTTGAATTAAAAAGTAGTTTGCACGAAGTAACAGCATTACCACAAACGGTAGTAGTCGGGGCAGATACTGAAAAATTAAATGCCAAAAATTTTGTTGAAGTAAAAGACGGTGAAGTAATTGACTTTGTAGAGAAACCAACTACATCAAAAGTCGGAGAACAAAAAGTAAAAGTAGAAACGAAAGATCGTTTCGGGAATAAGCAAGTGACAGAAGTACCGTTAGAAGTAACATATGGAGATAGTATCGCATATGTAGGATTCGACAATAAAATTGCTTCAGTTGTAACGTTAAAGCATGAAAAGAAACAATTCCATGCGACTGATATGAATAGACAAATTCATCAGTATTTTAATAAAGAGCGCTACATGGGAATTACTTTATATGATAGAGAAGGAAAAGAGAAAAAACATGTAACAGCAGAAGGACAAGAAACTTCAAAGAACTTTGCAGAGCAAGTGAATGGTATGCAGTTCGAGTATGGAGATGTAGTGAAAGTATTCCACGCGGAACCAGATCGTTTGAAATGGTATCAAAATAATAACCTTACTGGTCAAGGTGAGGAAAAAGGAACGAAAGAACTATTCTTCAAAGTAACAGAAAAAGGTTTTGAGAGAATGGACATGTTGCAAGAAGTAAAAGCATTGCCGCAAAAAGTAGTAATTGGAACAAACAGTGAAATATTAGATGCAAAAAACTTTGTTGAAGTGAAAGATGGAGAAGTAATTGGCTTTGTAGAGAAACCAAATACAACAAAAATCGGTGCACAAAAAGTAAAAGTAGAAACGAAAGATTGTTTTGGAAATAGGCAAGTGACAGAAGTTCCTGTAGAAGTTACATATGGAGATAGTATAGTATATCAAGGTGTGTCCAATGTAACGCGTTCGATTGTTACACTAAATCATGATGAAAAGAAATTACATGCAACATTTACAAATGATACGATTCATTATCGTTTTGTAAATGAACAATATATAGGTCTTACGATTTACGATGGAAATGGAAACGAGAAAAAACATGTAACAGCAGAAGGGCAAGAAACTTCAAAGAATTTTGCAGAACAAGTAAACGGTACACCATTCCAGTATGGAGATACGATAAAAGTGTATCATGCAGAATCTGATCGTTTAAGTTGGTATAAAACTGGTGAGTTACTTGGAAAAGGGGACGCGAAGAAATTTAAAGAGATTTCCTTTAAGATTACTCCAAATGGTTTAGAACAAGTGAGATAATAAAAAAGCTCGTAAAACATTATGTTTTACGAGCTTTTCTTTATTATTCAGCCTCAGAAACAACTGTGAAGCGTTCGTTTACGTGTTTTGGATTTTCGATTTCATCAAGTGCTGCGACTGCGAAGTCTTCGTAACTTACGTAGCTATCACCTTTTGCGTTAACAAGAAGGTTGTCTTTACCAGCTGTATAAGAGCCTGTGCGTTTTCCTAATGCAAATAGTGCAGAAGGGCTGATGAATGTCCAAGTGATGTCATTTGTTTGTTGTAAAATTTCTAAGTTTTTACCTTGGTTTTGAGCAGTTGCAAGGTATTCTTTCGGGAAACCTGGTGTATCAAATACACGTGTTGTTTTCTCTTCGTCTACAAATAAGCTTCCAGCGCCGCCAACTACAAGTAATTTTGTGTTAGGTGCACCTTTCATAGCTTCAATTAGTACATTTCCTGCATCTACGTGAAGGTGTTCTTCGCCTGCTGGAGCACCGAATGCATTTACAACTACATCGAATGCTTGTAGGTCGTTAGATGTAAGAGAGAATACATCTTTCTCTAAAACTTTTACATTTTCTTCTGTAATTTTTGCAGCGTTTCTTACGATTGCAGTTACTTCATGTCCGCGATCCAATGCTTCTTTTAAAATACGACTTCCTGCTTTACCAGTTGCTCCGATAATTCCGATTTTCATAATAAATCCCTCCAAAGTGTTTTGTTAAAGTGTATATCTGAAAGTAAATGAATTTGTTGTAATTAGGTTTGTTACAACCTGATGTAATCATTATAGTTACAGGGTGTTATTTTTGTCAATAGGGTTGTTTGTGAATTATTTTTTGTTTTAGTATGCACAGTTAGAGGGAGAACAGTCATAGAGATATTTTTACTGCAAGACTGTCTAATATTTGGAAATTGCAAATTGTCGAAAAATGTTGATTTTTGAATGTTTTTTAAATATAATTCGTTTTATGGAGAAAAGGAGGGGTTAATTGTATGAATATTTTGGAACAATTCGTTTCATCAACAAATACAATTCTTTGGTCATATATTCTTATAGCAATGTTAATTGGTTTAGGGATTTATTTTTCTATTAAATTGAAATTCGTACAAATTACTCATTTAGGGGAAATGATTCGTTTAATGAGTGATGGGTTAACTGGAAAGACGCGTAAAAAAGGTAGTGTATCTTCTTTCCAAGCATTTTGTATGAGTTCAGCAGCCCGTATTGGTATTGGTAACTTAGCTGGTGTAGCGTTAGCGATTTCTATGGGAGGACCTGGAGCAGTATTTTGGATGTGGATTATTGCGATTATTGGGGCGTCTTCAAGTTTTGTAGAAAGTACGCTTGCCCAAATTTATAAAACAAAAGATGGCAGTGGCTTCCGTGGTGGCCCTGCTTATTATATGGAAAAAGGTTTAAATAAACGTTGGATGGGAATTTGGTTCTCTATCCTTATTACAATTAGTTACGGTTTAATTTTTAACTCAGTACAAGCAAATACAGTAACATTAGCATTTAAAAATGCTTTTGGTATTGAGCGTTATATTGTTGGGGTTGTATTAGCTGCATTAGTTGCGGTTATTATTTTTGGTGGTGTAAAAAGTATTGCACGTATGTCGGAAATGATTGTTCCGCCAATGGCGCTTATTTATATTGCAGTAGCGATTTTCGTTGTCATTAAAAACTTCTATTTAATACCAGATGTGTTTACGGAAATCTTTAAAGGTGCATTCGGTTTAGATTCAGCTGTAGGTGGCGGTATTGGTGCTGCGATGAAATATGGTATTCAGCGCGGATTATTTGCGAACGAAGCAGGTATGGGTAGTGCTCCGAATGCGGCAGCAACAGCTGATGTAACGCATCCGGCAAAGCAAGGTTTTATTCAAACAATTGGAGTATTAGTAGATACATTTTTAGTATGTACATCAACAGCATTTATCGTACTATGTTCTGGTGCATATAAAGCAACGAATTTAGAAGGTATTGAACTAACACAAAATGCATTAAGTTCACAAATTGGCCCATGGGCAAGTAGCTTTTTAGCGATTATTATTTTCTTATTTGCGTTTAGTTCACTTTTAGGAAACTACTATTATGGTGAAACGAATATTGAATTCATTAAACAAAGTAAAACTTGGTTAACAATTTACCGTATTGCGGTAGTGGGAATGGTATTATTCGGTTCTGTTGCGACGCTTCAAGTTGTATGGAATATGGCGGACTTATTTATGGGACTAATGGTAATCACGAACTTAATTGCGATTACACTTCTTGGACGATTTGCGTATGCTGCATTGGCAGACTATGTAAGGCAAAAGAAACAAGGAAAAGATCCAGTCTTCCGTGCAGATTCTATTCCCGGTTTAACGAACACAGAGTGTTGGGATAAGTCAGCGGTAACGGATAAAGAAAAGGCAGTATAATGAAAAGGCGAGCATCGAGATGAATTCAGTGCTCGTTTTTTGTTGTAGTAAATGATGAAAAGAGTGAGAGGTAATGATTGATATAATTTTTGTTTGTTCATTTCTCATGTTATTTGTAGGAAACGTACTGTCTTAAAGGTATGACTGGTTGCATAGGGCGAGTGATTTAGTATTGGATAAATGCGCGTATTGGTTATAGTTTTACGTAAAAAAATCATGAATGTTAATTGCGTTAACGTACAGATGTCAGAAAACCTAACATAAAGTTCTTGATTACTAAGAGTTTTTAGAATATAATTTTCTTATTGTTAGGAAGAGGGGGCAATGCAATTATGGATTTTTTAGCTAAGGTAATTGGGGATATAAATAATGTCCTTTGGTCATATATCATTATTGCGATGTTAATTGGGTTAGGACTTTACTTTTCATTCCGTGTGAAATTTGTCCAAGTTCGTTACTTCGGTGAAATGATTCGATTGCTTGGGGATGGGGCGAGTTCGAAAACGAGGAAAGCACAAAAAGAGAAGAGTGGTGTATCATCATTCCAGGCTTTTTGTATGAGTACAGCTTCTCGTGTAGGTACTGGTAACTTAGCCGGAGTAGCTATTGCAATTTCAGCAGGTGGACCAGGAGCAGTATTTTGGATGTGGTTAATCGCGGTAATTGGGGGTGCTTCTGCATTTGTAGAGAGCACATTAGCGCAAATTTATAAAGTGAAAGATGGGAATACGTTCCGTGGTGGTCCAGCGTATTATATGGAAAAGGGTTTAAATAAGCGCTGGCTTGGAGCTATCTTTTCTGTATTAATAACAGTAAGTTTCGGATTAATTTTTAACGCTGTACAATCTAATACTGTAGCAGCTGCTTTTGATGGGGCATTCAAAACAGATAGTAGATTAGTAGGTCTTGTAATGGCTGGTTTACTTGCAGTTATTATTTTTGGCGGAGTAAAGCGAATTGCACGCGCGGTTGAAATGATTGTTCCAGTAATGGCGATTATTTATGTAGCAGTAGCATTATTCGTTGTTGTAACAAACATTACGGCAATTCCGTATGTATTTAAAGAAATTTTCTTACATGCTTTCGGAATTAAAGAAGTAGTAGGTGGAGGATTAGGTGCTGCGATTTTATTAGGGGTAAAACGCGGATTATTCTCAAATGAAGCAGGTATGGGTAGTGCGCCGAACGCAGCAGCGACTGCAAACGTAACGCACCCAGTTAAACAAGGTTTCATTCAAACTTTAGGGGTATTTACAGATACATTATTAATTTGTAGTTGTACAGCATTTATCATTCTTTTATCAGATGTGCATAATGCAGCTGATTTAAATGGTATTCAATTAACGCAACAAGCATTAAGTCAACATATCGGACCGTGGGCATCTATATTTGTAGCAGTTGCAATCTTCTTGTTTGCATTTAGTTCATTAGTAGGTAACTACTACTATGGTGAAACGAATATTGAATTCTTAAATGGAAGTAAAGTGTTATTAACAGCGTACCGCATTGCTGTACTTGGTATGGTTATGTTAGGGTCTGTAGCAACAATTCAAATCGTTTGGGATGTAGCTGATCTATTCATGGGTATTATGGCTGTTATTAACTTAGTTGCAATCGTATTCCTTTCTAAGTATGCTTTTGCAGCATTATCAGATTATGTAAAGCAAAAGAAACAAGGAAAAGATCCAGTCTTCTATGCGAATTCAATTCCAGGCCTGAAAAATACAGAGTGCTGGGAAGAGCAAGTAGCAGATAAAGAAAAAGCGGTATAAGGAAATGGGTATCAAGTGAAACTTGATGCCCATTTTTTTATTTTATCTAAATCTTTGTAAGAAGTAAAAGACGAACATTAATGAATGTTTCTTAATAAAATGTAATTTTTTAAAGAAAAGTGCGGATATGAGTTGTGATTTATGTTAGAATGGAAAATGCCTTTGAAACAAGAGGTTTTATGATTTTTCTTATCCGATTGAAGATTTTGGAGGAGAAATGGAAAGTTCGGATTATTTCTTGTTTTTAGTGGTCAGACGTTCAACGTTAATGAAGAGTTAAATGGAGGATTTTATTAATGAAGTTTGTTATGTTTCTTGTAGGATTACTCGTTGTATTTGTACTCGGTTTTCTTATAAGCTCCGATCGAAAGAAGATTAAGTATAAACCAATCGCAATTATGCTTATTATTCAGCTAGCATTATCTTATTTCTTATTAAATACGCAAATTGGTTATATTTTAGTAAAAGGAATTTCAGATGGATTTGGCGCACTTCTTGGATATGCGGAAGCTGGAATCGTTTTCGTATTTGGTGGTCTTGTTAATAAAGGAGAGGTTTCATTCTTCTTAACAGCGTTATTGCCAATCGTATTCTTTGCCGTTTTAATTGGAATTCTGCAGCACTTTAAAATTTTACCGATATTTATTCGTGCTATTGGTACTTTGTTAAGTAAAGTAAATGGTTTAGGAAAACTAGAATCATATAACGCAGTAGCAGCTGCTATTGTTGGGCAAGCAGAAGTATTTATTACAGTAAAAGATCAATTAAGTAAAATCCCAAAACACCGTTTATATACATTATGTGCATCTTCTATGTCAACAGTATCGATGTCAATCGTCGGTTCTTACATGAAAATGATCGAACCAAAATATGTAGTGACAGCACTTGTATTAAATTTATTTAGTGGTTTCATTATTATTCATATTATTAACCCGTACGATATTACAGAAGAAGAAGATACACTGAAATTAGAAAATAAGAAAAAACAGTCATTCTTTGAAATGTTAAGTGAATATATTATGCTTGGTTTCACAATCGCGATTACAGTAGCAGCGATGTTACTTGGTTTCGTAGCATTAATTACAGCAATCAATAGCTTGTTTGATTCAGTTTTCGGTATTACATTCCAAGCTATTTTAGGATACATTTTCTCGCCATTAGCATTCGTAATGGGTATCCCGCAAGCAGAGATGGTAACAGCGGGACAAATTATGGCAACGAAATTAGTATCAAACGAGTTTGTTGCGATGCTTGATCTTGGAAAAGTAGCGGGTGACTTATCAGCTCGTACAGTTGGAATTCTTTCTGTATTCCTTGTATCATTTGCGAACTTCTCATCAATCGGAATTATCGCAGGTGCAACGAAAGGTATCGATGAAAATCAATCAAATGTTGTATCATCATTCGGTTTACGCCTTGTGTACGGTGCAACATTAGTAAGTATTCTATCAGCGATTATCGTTGGTGTTATGTTATAAAAAAGATGGTCCTAGCTCATAGCTAGGGCCATTTTTTTATGGTAAATTTGCATAGAAAAACCAATTAATTAGGAATATATTAACATATAAAAATCTTTTAAAATTTATATTGCATTTCAGTTAGATAACGCTTACAATTTGATTTGTAGGTGGTATCAATTTCAGACTTTCAAGTATGGTAGGAGAGAAGAAGCTACCTTTTATAAATTGCAATTTATGTAAACGCTTACTGATTTTAGATAATAGTTGAATAGTATTTAGGGGTTTTAAATTTTTTTAACATCAATGGTCAGACGTCATTCGTTATACGACCGATAACTCGTGGGAGAAGTGGAGGATTCACATATGAAAATAGTAATGTTTCTAGTCGGTTTACTTGTAGTATTTGTACTAGGTTTCCTTATCAGTTCAGATCGTAAGAAAATTAAATATAAACCAATTGCACTTATGCTTGTCATTCAATTGGTACTTGCATATTTCTTACTAAATACAAAGGTCGGATTTGTATTAGTAAAAGGGATTGCAGATGGATTTGGCGCTATTTTAAAATTTGCGGAGGCAGGGGTTAATTTCGTATTTGGTGGTCTAGCAAATGATGGACAAGCACCATTCTTCTTAACAGTATTATTACCAATTATTTTCTTAGCAGTATTAATTGGGATCTTACAACATATTAAAATTTTACCGATTATCATTCGTGCAGTCGGTTTCCTATTAAGTAAAGTGAACGGTTTAGGAAAACTAGAATCATATAATGCAGTAGCAGCTGCGATTGTTGGTCAAGGGGAAGTATTCATTACAGTAAAAGATCAATTAAGCAAATTACCGAAAAATCGTTTATACACACTTTGTGCATCTTCCATGTCTACAGTATCGATGTCAATTGTCGGTTCTTATATGAAAATGATTGATCCAAAATATGTAGTAACGGCACTTGTATTAAACTTATTTAGTGGATTCATTATCGTTCATATTATTAATCCATATGACGTGAAAGAAGAAGACGACATTTTAGAATTACAAGAAGATAAAAAGCAAACATTCTTTGAAATGTTAGGCGAATATATTATGCTTGGTTTCTCTATCGCTGTAACAGTAGCGGCGATGTTAATCGGTTTCGTAGCATTAATTACAGCAATTAATGGTGTGTTCGATTCAATTTTCGGAATCACATTCCAAAGCATTTTAGGATACATTTTCTCACCATTAGCATTCGTAATGGGTATCCCAACATCAGAGATGTTAACAGCAGGACAAATTATGGCAACGAAATTAGTAACGAACGAATTCGTTGCAATGCTTGACCTTGGTAAAGTAGCTGGTGATTTATCAGCTCGTACAGTAGGTATTTTATCTATCTTCCTTGTATCATTTGCGAACTTTTCATCAATTGGAATTATCGCAGGTGCAACGAAGAGTATCGATGGCAAACAAGCAAACGTTGTATCATCATTCGGATTAAAACTTGTATACGGTGCAACGTTAGTAAGTATATTATCAGCGGTTATCGTTGGGGTTATGCTTTAATAAATAGTAAAAAAGTTGTTTATCTCTCACTTAGAGGATAAACGACTTTTTTTGTTTTGGTATGATAAATAATACAGAGAAGGGGAATTAGGTTGGAAGAACAGGATATTTTAAAGGAGTTTGATGAGATTATAGATAACATTGATCAATTAACTGGAGAAGATGCTAGAGCGTTTTTGAAATTGATACATGGATATTTGAGCATAGTAGAAGAAGGCGATGGGACTTTTACTCATAGTGACTTTGTTGAAAAGGTTTCTAGGTTTTATAAGAAAGATGTGGCGAGGGTTATTCAGCTGAGAGAAGAAATAAAAAAATCACCTTAATCCATTCATTAAGGTGATTGAAATACTACTCAGCTGGAGGCGTAAATGTACGTTTCTCTAATTCAGCATCTAACATAAATAATGCGTTTGAATCGCTTGTAATACGTTTTAATTTTTGGATGATGCTATCGAATGAAGCTTCTTCTTCTACTTGCTCATCGACGAACCATTTTAAGAATGTAATTGTTGCGTGTTCACGCTCATCCCAGGCGATATCAGATAGGTTGTAAATACGTTTCGTTACTTCACGCTCGTGCTCAAGTGCTACTTCAAAAGCGTTCAGTACAGATTCATATTCGTTATTCGGATTATCAAATCCAGTAATAATAGCGCGCTCACCGCGGTCATTAATATAGTTGTAAAGCTTCATCGCATGGAAACGTTCTTCTTCAGCTTGTACAAGGAAAAAGTTAGCGAATCCATCATAGCTTTCGGCTGTACAGTAAGCAGCCATTGCCATATAAGCGTGGGCAGAGTAAAATTCAAAATTCATTTGATCATTTAATGCATCGTGCAATTTTTTTGATAACATAAAATCCCCCTTAGTATTGTGACAAGAATATTATATCACAATTGATAATATTCTCATTTGGATGTTTCAAACCTTTTCGAAAGCTTTGTGACGTGTGCGTCCATAATGTCTTGCAAATCTAAATCATATTTTTGTGAAAGAATAATAAGATTAGATAGTACATCACCAAGTTCTTCTTTTAGTTCTTGTTTTAGCTCTTCTTCTGTCTTAGCGTCTTCATCAGGACGATCGCGACCGATTTCGATTGCGCGAACAACGCGTGAAACTTCCCCAACTTCCTCTGTTAAGAAATTTAAGCGAATAAAGGCATTATACTGTGACCAGCTTCGTTTTTCGTAAAATTCCTCAACCCATCTTTGAAATGCAACGATATCCATTTCTTTCTCATCCCCTCAATATGTTGTACAATGTTCATTGTATCATAACAATATATAGTTTCGGGGTGTAAGGATGAGAAAGATTTGTGTGTTTGCAGGTTCCAACTTAGGGGAGAGACCAGAATTTAAAGAGCAGGCAATAGCGTTAGGGAAAATGTTTGTTGAGAACGATTATGAGCTTGTATACGGTGGTTCTTGCGTTGGATTAATGGGAGAAGTAGCAAATGAAGTACTTCGTTTAGGCGGGCGTGTAACAGGTGTTATGCCGCGCGGTCTATTCCGAGGAGAAATCGTTCATACAGGGTTAACAGAATTAATTGAAGTAGAAACGATGCATGAACGTAA
Source organism: Bacillus cereus group sp. BfR-BA-01408 (assembly GCF_022663305.1). Lineage (NCBI taxonomy): Bacteria > Bacillati > Bacillota > Bacilli > Caryophanales > Bacillaceae > Bacillus > Bacillus cereus group sp. BfR-BA-01408. The sequence goes on from NZ_JAKUFF010000027.1 coordinate 18,716, forward strand.
AGCGAAAATGGCAGAGCTTTCGGATGCTTTCATCGCACTGCCGGGGGGATACGGAACGTTTGAAGAGCTATTTGAAGTAGTATGTTGGTCACAAATTGGTATACATAATAAGCCAGTTGGTTTATTGAACATAAAAGATTTTTATGGACCAATTTTGCAAATGGTTGAACGCGCAGCGGAAGAAGGGTTTATGAATCCGTCAAATAAAGAGTTAATCGTTTCAGCTGAGACAGCCGATAAATTAATTCATGAAATACAAAATTACGAGCGTCCTGTTTTAGGAACGAAGTGGAAGCAGTTATCATAATACAATTTTATAGAGAGTTTTGGAAACACATGTCACTTTATCTTCAAAAGGCATGTGTTTTTAATTTGGTTAAATATGTTAACGTTGAGATGTAATGTTTTTGAAAAAGGAGAAATAGATGGAAGAATTCGTGTTTTTAAGGCCGGTTTTTAAATGTATTTTAGCAGCATCTATTCTTGTTATGTTAATTGTTTCAATACAGAAGAAAGAGCGAATTAATGAATTTTCTCTTTGGTTTATTTCGATATTGTGTATCGGTGTTTCGGCGATCACGTTGTTTATGTCTGGGTTTATTGTTGATGAGTATAATTTAGGTGGAGATTCGTTGTCGTTTGATATGTTTATTGGGATAGTTTGTATTAGCGGTTTGAACTTCATTATTTATTATAGGCGGAAATAAAAAAAGGCATTCCGTATTACTTTGGAATGCCTTTATCATTTTGATTACTTTGTTTTTTATACAAGTACCAGCCACCCCAGCCGCCACCAATTGCTACTACAACGAGGAAAGCGTAGTCTTTCACCTCGATACGTATGTTGAAAATATTAGCTATAAGTAAGACAATCCCAACTGTTATTAACGCAAAAAATGCTCTAATTAAGTAGTCTTTCAACTGAACCACTCCCGCCATTTAAGTAGTAAATGATGAATATGGAAAAGCTTTTTTTGAATCTATGTTACTATATTTTAACATAAAAGAGATTGTAATATATTGATGAAAGTAGGGGAGAGGGACGCAGATCTTGTCGTGATTTGTCGGTAAGTCGATATCCTATGTCGAATCGTCGATATATAGGGAAAATCGTTGATATAAATTTCATGTACTGATACGCGCGACCATTCCATAGAAAAAAGCGACTCTGAACGAGCCGCTTCCGCTTTTAAGTATTACTGATTCAAGAACGCACGTAGCATCCAAGCGTGTTTTTCTAGTTCTGTGTAGATGCCTAGTAGTAGGTCAGATGTCATTTCGTCATCAGAGTCTTGAGCGATTTCCATGCCTTTTTTCAGTTCGACTAGCATCATTTCGTAGTCTTTCATGATTGCTTCGACCATCCCTTCTGCAGTTTCTCCGTATGCTGCTTCTTGAATAGAAGATATTTCTAAGTATTCTTTCATTGTTGCTACTGGTTTGCCGCCAATTGCTAAAATACGTTCTGCAATTTCATCGATGTGAGTAGCTGATTCTGTGTAAAGTTCTTCGAATTTCTCATGTAATGTGAAGAATTGAGGTCCTTTTACGTACCAATGGAAGTTGTGTAATTTTGTGAATAAAACGCTCCAGTCTGCTACTTGTTTGTTTAATACTTCGATTACTTGTTTGTTCATTATGATCAATCTCCTTTTGAGTTGTTATGTGATATCAATTACTAATTTATAATTATTATAATCTAGTAATTCGTATAAATCAACCCTTTTGCTGGAATTAATTTGAACAAATTATGAACTGTTGTAAATAAAAATCCCTATTACGTTGAAGTAATAGGGATTTTGTTTGATATATAGCTGTTGTTCTAAACGAGCTGCTTTCACTTTTAGTGATATCCAGCTCCAGCGGCTAGAATCTCCGGGCATTTCGCTCTCTCGCTCGAAGCAAAAAGCGCTTCAAGGTCGAGAGCTCCAAATAGCCTGCGATTCTGGACGAGCCGCCTCCGCTTTTAATTATTACACAGCCTTCTGTTTTTCTTCTATATCCTGTCCATCCCAGCACTCTGTATTTTGTAAGCCAGGGATAGAACTTGCAACGAAAACAGGATCTTTTCCTTGTTTCTTTTGCTTAATATAGTCTACTAATGCTGCGTAGGCGAATTTGCTTAGGAATGAGATGGCAATTAAGTTTGTGAATACCATTAGTCCCATGAATAAATCAGCTAAGCTCCAAACTGTTTGAAGGGCAGCGATTGATCCGAAGAATACCATTCCGACAACTGCCACGCGATAAATCATTAACCATGTTTTGCTTTCTTTAATGAATGCGATATTTGTTTCACCATAATAGTAGTTTCCTAGAAGCGAACTGAAAGCGAATAGGAAAATAATAATCGCTAAGAAAGTGCTTGCCCACGGTCCGATTTGTGAACTTAATGCATTTTGTGTTAATTCGATACCTTTTAAATTTGAACCTTTGTAAAGTCCAGAACATAATACGATAAATGCTGTTGATGTACATACTAAGAATGTGTCTACGAAAACACCTAATGCTTGAACAAGTCCTTGTTTTACAGGGTGAGATACATCTGATGTTGCGGCTGCGTTAGGGGAGCTACCCATACCTGCTTCTGTTGCGAATAGACCGCGCTGAATTCCGTACTTGATTGCTGCTCCAATACCACCAGCGATGGCTTGGTCTAAACCGAATGCACCATTAAATATTTCCATAAAAATGCTTGGTAACATAGTAAAGTTGTTAATCACGACAAAAATAGCCACACCAATATAAATGATTGCCATTGGAGGAACAATCATTTCCGTAATACGTGAAATGCTCTTAATGCCACCGAAAATAATAACTGCAACTAATAAAGCTAATAGAGCTCCTACGATCGTTCGCTCTAGTCCAAAAGCATTTTCAAATGCAATTGTTACTGTATTTGCTTGTACAGAATTGAAAATTAATCCGTATGCAACTGTAATAAGAAGTGAGAACCAAACACCCATCCAGCGTTTGTTTAATCCTTTTTCCATGTAATATGCGGGTCCACCACGGAATCTGCTTCCATCTTTTACTTTATAAATTTGCGCGAGCGTACATTCTACGAAACTAGTAGCTGCTCCAAGGATGGCGATAAACCACATCCAAAACACTGCACCAGGTCCACCCATTGAAATAGCTAATGCTACACCAGCTAAATTTCCGATACCGATACGTGCTGCTGCACTTAAGCAAAATGCTTGGAACGGAGAGATGCTATCTTTCTTTTTTTCTTTTCGATTAAATCCTTTACTAATTAAACCGACCATCTCACCGAAATGAGTAATTTGGACAAATTTTAATTTAAAAGAAAAATAAAGACCGAAGCCGATTAGCATTGCAATAAGAATATATGACCATAAAATATTATTCGTTACCTCAAGGAATCTGCTAAAGATATCAACCATATAATACACTTCCTTTTTTCCGTAATAAGAAAATTATATGCAAAAAATATACGAGAATCAATTTTTCTAAAAAATTATGTTACTTAAAGTTATTTTATGTTATGATTATGTTACATCGTAATATTTTTAGAATTGTTTCCATTTTAAAAAACTAAATGTAAAGCGAGAAAGAGGGGATAATTTGAAAGAAGAAACTTTATTGAAAGTAAGCCTTAAGAGTTTGAAAATGAGAAGTAATATATTTTTTATCATTACATCTTTAAGTATCTTTTTAGGAGCCACTTATTATTACAATAAAAGATTTCCAAATCACAGGTATCCTGAATGGTTAGAGTTTCTAAAGTTGATTGGATGAATAAAAGACAGAAAAACAGAAAATTTAAATAAAAATTGTTGTGGAGGAGCTAAATATGAATATTAGAGAAAGTGAACTTCCGGGTATTGGTTATAAGTTTCAAATCGTTACGAAAGGTAACGAGAAGATGGTGATTGTTATTCATGATGACGGGCGTAGAGAAATGTATCATTTTGATTCAGACCATGAAGAAAGTATCTCAAGTATTTCATTACGTGACTCAGAGGCAAGACAAATTGCAGCCATATTAGGTGGAATGGTATATAAGCCGAGAGCATTAGAAAATGTTGAAATGGTTTTTGAAGGTTTGGCGATTGAGTGGTTTAAAGTGGAGAATGCTGCGCCAGCAATCGGAAAAACAATCGGCGATCTGGAAATAAGAAAAACATATAGCGTAACGATTATTGCAGTTATGAAAAAGAATATGAAAAAGCTATTTAATCCAGGACCAGAAACAGTAATTGAGGAAGGCGATATGCTTGTAGTTTCAGGTGAGAGAGAAGAAATTAAAAAAATTATTAATGAGTTACTTTCGAATAGGGGGACTGACTAGATGGATACGTTAATTTTTGAAGTTGGTACAGCGTTAGTATTAGTTGCAATTGCAGCAGTAATTGCTGGTAAGTTTAAATTCTCAGTTATTCCGTTTTTAATTGTTCTTGGGATGTTAGTGGGGCCACATGCGCCGACAATTGGTGTGATCGATTTCAAGTTTATTGAAAGTGCAAGTGTCATTTCCTTCCTTGGACGGATTGGCGTTCTGTTTCTTCTGTTCTATCTAGGACTAGAGTTTTCGATGAAAAAACTAATTAAATCTGGACGTTCTATTGCGATTGGCGGAACGATCTATATTTTAATTAACTTTTCACTTGGGTTATTGTACGGATTTATCATGGGATTCCCTTTACTAGAAATCTTAATTATTGCGGGGATTATTACGATTTCTTCTAGCGCTATCGTTGCAAAGGTGTTAGTGGATTTAAGAAGAACTGGTAATAATGAGACCGAATTAATTTTAGGAATTATCATGTTCGAAGATATATTCCTTGCTGTATATTTATCAGTCGTTTCTGGATTAGTTCTAGGGGATCACGCTTCATTCTTAGGTGCCCTTACTTCAATTGGAATTGCTTTAGGATATATGCTTCTATTCTTTATTGTAGCTAGAAAGGCGACGCCGTTATTAAATAAATTGCTTAATATTAGTTCGGATGAAATTTTCATTATTGTAGTATTTGCTTCATTATTCTTTATTGCAGGATTCTCGGAAACAATTCACGTTGCCGAAGCAATTGGAGCACTTCTTTTAGGATTAGTTTTTTCTGAGACAGAGCATAGTGACAGAATTGAACATCTCGTTGTTCCATTTAGAGACTTTTTCGGAGCTATTTTCTTCTTCAGTTTCGGATTAAGCATTGATCCGTTCTCATTGGGCGGAGCGATATGGTTAACGTTAGGTGCAGTTCTTCTTACAATCATCGGGAACTTTGTAGCGGGGATGATTGCAGGACGACAAGCTGGATTATCTCATAAAGCGTCAACAAATATTGGATTAACAATCGTTTCAAGAGGAGAATTCTCCATCATTATGGCCAATATCGGTATCGCTGGTGGTTTAATGTCAGTCTTGAAGCCATTCTCAGCACTATACGTGCTTATACTATCTATCTTAGGTCCACTTCTGACAAAAGAGTCAAAGAATGTATATAAATTTTTAAATAAAATCTTTAAGTGGGATACGAAGACTAACTAAATTAAAAAAATAAAAGTAAAAGATATGTATGAAAAAGTGATTACGGAAAAGGAATCTATGTCGGCATAGGTTCCTTTTTTATTGGTATTTTTTCAAGGATGAAAGAATACGTTTAATATTTACCATATTGTGGCATACATATAAAAAAAGGGTGCTTGGAAAGGGGAATAAAGAGAAATGGAACTCCAGTTTCAAAATGTATATCAACAGGTGGAGAATTGGTATGTGTTGGATTCGGAGCTTCCTTGGGATGTCAAAAGGCTTAGAGACGATTTATTTTCACTGATTGAAGTATGTAAAACACCGGTTATTTTTTGTGATACGTGTGATGTGAATCATGTCCTTTTATCACTAGGAGAAGAAGAAGAGGAATTTTTATTCCCAGTAGGTGGTTTTTATCATAAAGAAAAACAATTAATTTTTGTTTGTATGTGGGAAGAGTATGAGCAAGTCCTTAAAACACTACTGCATGAATTTCGTCATGCAATGCAGCATAAGAGCGAAGTATTGTATGTTGGAAGTGAATTGTACGAAGATAGATGGATTGAGAAAGATGCGAGAAAGTTCGCGGAGAGGAAGTTAGATGAATATAAAAATAGAAAGTTAATGTAAAGCATAGTGGAGAAATAGCGCTGTGCTTTCTTTGGTTCTTACTAAAAATAAGTAATTGACTTTTATGAAGTTTAGTTCTAAACTAATGGTATGAAATGAGCGAGGTGATGAAATGAAAACAGAAGATAGACTAGGTTTACTACTATGGTTTCGTTTATCACGTTTTTATAACAAAAGTATTCGTGAGACGAATCAGCATTTGAAAGAATGGAAAGTATCTGCCGCTCAGTTTGATGTACTAGCTCAAGTTGGAGGGCATGGCCGTTTAACGCAGCAAGAGCTTGGAAATAAGCTATTTGTTACGAAGGGAAATATTACGCAGCTTTTAAATAAAATGGAGCAGCTCGAATGGATTCGTCGTGAACAAGAAGGTACTACAAAATATATTTCGTTAACAGAAAAGGGAAGAGCTTTATATGAAGAAATCATCCCGCCTCAAGAAACATTCCAAGCGGAGCAGTTTCAAAATTTAAATGTAGAAGAACAACATCAATTACTACAATTACTAAAAAAGTTACAGTGAGAAAAATTTTAAAATAAATCTCGAATTCGAGATAATATGAGGTGAAGGATATGTTTAGAAAAGTTGATCATAAAAATATGGGAAGAGCAAATCACGGTTGGTTAAATACACATTTTCATTTTTCATTTGCAAATTATTATAATCCTAATAACATGAACTTCGGTGCATTACGTGTAATTAATGATGACTTAGTAGCACCGCAAACTGGTTTTGATATGCATCCCCACCGCGATATGGAAATCATTTCGTACGTTGTAGACGGTGCTTTAACACATGAAGATAGCATGGGGAACCGCGGAACAATTGAGCGTGGACATGTTCAATATATGAGTGCGGGTACGGGTGTATTTCATAGTGAGCATAATTTAGGAAATGAAACATTACGTTTACTACAAATTTGGATTTTACCAGATCGCGCGGACCATAAACCAAACTATGGTGAGTTTAAATTTGATTGGAGCAAGCGTGAAAATGAATGGTTTCATATGGTATCTCAAGTAGAAGGCGGGGCACCAATTCAAATTCATCAAGATGCGAATTTATATGCTTTATCGTTACATGCTGGAAAAGAAATTCATTTTCCAGTGAAAGAAGGCCGTCAATTGTATCTTGTACAAATTGAAGGTAGTAGTGTAATCAACGGTGAGACACTTGTTATGCGTGATGCGGCAGAAGCGATAGAAGAAGATATTCATATTGTAGCGAAAGAGCAATCTCACTATTTAGCAATTGAATTGAAAAAACAATAAAAGGTTTGAAAAGAGGACATCCGATAGATGTCCTCTTTTTTTGAGTGGAATTGTCAGAAAAAACTTTCTCAAATTTTAGGGAAAGGTATCAACTTGAAAAACAAGAATTGTATAAAAGTGTCAAAAATCTTTATGGGAATGGGGAATGTTATAGTGAAAAAGCAAGTCATTTCATCAGCATTAGCGTTAACTGTTATCGCCGGGGGATTTGGAACATTTGGAGCAACAACAACGAAAGCGGAAGAACAAAAAATTCAATACCATCAAGAATTTAAAACGCCTGCATACATAGGTGAAGAATGGAAAGCACCGGAAGGACTAGATAAAAAAGAAACGGTCTTTCAATATTTAGAGAGTAAGAAAGATATGTTCAAATTAGCAGGAAATATGGATAAACACTTTAATGTCGTTGGGGAAGAAAAAGATGCTGAATCCGGTACAACACACGTGAAGCTAGTTGAGAAACATAATAACATTCCTGTGTACGGTTCAGATCAAACAGTTACACTAGATAAAGAGAATAATGTAAAAGCATTCTTCGGACAAGTTATTCCGAATTTAGAGGATAAAAATATTCCTGCATTTGCAAAGATTAGTGCAGAGCAAGCAGAAACAATTGCAAAGGCAGATATTGAAAAAGAAGTTGGTAAAGTAAAGAATTATGACGGTGTGAAAAAAGATTTATATGTGTATGAAAAAGATGGGAATTACTATCTTGCATACTTAGTGAAAGCATCGATTTCAAAGCCAGCTCCAGGGTATTGGCATTACTTTGTTGATGCGACAAATGGAAATGTGATTGAGAAATATAACGCTGTAGATAACATTACAGGATTTGGTTACGGAGTATTGGGCGGTAAACAATCATTTGAAATTGCTCAAGATACGAAAACAGGAGAATTCAACTTATTTGATGGTAAACGAGGACAAGGTATCCATACATTTGATGCAGAGAATATGGACGAAAACTGGTTTAATCTATTCTCACAAATTCTTGGGTATACGGGAGAAGAAGTTAAGAGTAAATCTAAGTTCTTCGAAGATAAAGCGGCAGTTGATGCGCATGTAAATGCAGGGAAAGTATATGATTACTACAAAAAGACATTTAATCGTAACTCTTTCGATGATAAAGGTGCGAAGCTAATTTCTACTGTTCACGTTGGAGAAAGCTGGAATAACGCAGCTTGGAACGGTGTGCAAATGATGTATGGTGATGGCGATGGTAAAACATTCATTCCATTATCTGCTGGACTAGATGTTATCGGTCACGAATTAACGCATGCTGTCACTGAGCATACAGCAAATCTTGTTTATAAAAATGAGCCGGGTGCGTTAAATGAATCGTTATCTGATATTATGGGTGTTATGGTTGAGAAGAAGAGCTGGGATTTAGGTGCTGACATTTATACACCTGGTAAACCTGGTGATGCACTTCGTTCATTGAAAGATCCAGCATCTATTCCGAATCCATTAAAACCAGGTGAAGGTTACCCAGATCACTACAATAAGCGCTACACTGGAACAGCTGATAATGGCGGCGTTCACATTAACAGTAGCATTAACAATAAAGCTGCATACTTAGTATCTGAAGGCGGGGAGCATTACGGCGTGAAAGTAACAGGAGTAGGCCGTGAAGCGACAGAAAAAATTTATTACCGTGCTCTTACGAAATATTTAACTGCAAACTCTGACTTTAAGATGATGCGTCAAGCAGCACTTCAGTCAGCTGAAGATTTATATGGTAAAAACTCTAAAGCTGTACAAGCTGTAACGAAAGCTTATGATGCAGTAGGTGTAAAATAATAAGAGAAAAAGACCTGACTAGGATGTCAGGTCTTTCTGTATTTAGTCGCGAATACCTAATGCGATTTTCGCCATACGTGACATACGTTCTTTAGACCAGGGCGGATTCCATACGACATTTACTTCTATTTCATTGACTTCAGGTACGTTCGTTGATAATACTTTTTTTACGTCTGATACAATTTGCCCAGCCATTGGACAACCGATAGAAGTCATCGTCATCGTAATGACAGCATTATTATTTTCATCTGCTGTAACGTCATAAACTAATCCAAGATTAATGATATCAACACCGAGTTCAGGGTCAATAACAGCTTCTAAGCTTGCATATAACTTTTCTTCAAATGCTTGTTGTGACATGTGTAGCACCCCCTACATATTAATGATATCGATTCTCATTATAACGGATATATGTCTAAAGTGCAGGAAATGAGCTCAAAAAAATATTCCTCTTGGAAGAGGAATATTTTTGGAATGGCTATTCAGTTTTAAAATGAGATACGAGTTGATCTAATTCTTCAACTGTTTGTTTCATTTGTTTAGCTGTTTGTGTCATTTCATTCATCGTAACGACTTTTTTCTCAGCAGATTGTGCTGTTGCCGCTGTTTCACTAGATACTTCGGTAGAAATAGAAGCGATGTTATTCAGTGAAGCGTTCATTTCTTCAGCACTTGCAGCCATTTCTTCAGCAGTTGCTGAGATGTCTTGCATTTGAGTAGATACTTTGTTTACTTGTTCTACAATTGTTGTGAAAGAATTGCCAGCTTCACGAATAACATGAATGCCTTCAGATGCTTCCGAACGGCCTTGCGACATCATAGAGTTAGCAGTTTCAGTGTCTTGTTGAATTTGATGTAGTAGCTGGTTAATATCTGTTGCCGCTGTTTTAGATTGTTCAGCAAGTTTTCGAACTTCGTCAGCTACGACAGCGAAACCTTTTCCTTGTTCGCCAGCACGAGCTGCTTCAATAGAGGCGTTTAAAGCAAGTAAGTTTGTTTGTTCTGCGATATTAGAAATAGATTGTACAGCTGTATCAATATATTTTGTATGAGTGATTAGACGTTCGACCACTTCTGACGTAGCATTTACCGCGTCGTGTATCGTTGTCATTTGTGAAACAGATTTTTGAATAACAGTATTTCCATCGTTAGCTTGTTCAGATGTAGCTACAGCAAGTTCAGTTACAGATGAAGCAGATTCAGCAATGCGCTGAACACTTACTGTCATATCGTCCATTGCAGTTGAGCTTTCTTCCATGCTAGCAGATTGCGATTGAATACTTGCATTTAAGCTAGACATCGAGCTTTGAACTTTTATTGTTGCCTCACGTGATATATTCGTTTTTTCTAGCATATTTTCAGAAGCGTTTTGTACTTCCACAGATGTTTTTTGAACACGATTAATAATATGTTGTAGATTTTCTAACATTTTATTAAATGATGTTGCAATCGTACCAATTTCATCATTACTATTTACTTGTAGGCGGGCTGTTAAGTCACCTTCTTGAGATGATAATTCTTTTAGCTTGCTATCAATTTGTTGAATTGGTTTAACAAGTTTACCAGAGAACCACCATGCAAGTGTGATAGCTACGATAATACAAATAACAAGTGATAAGAAGACAACATATTCAATTTGTAGTGAAGATTGATCAATTTTTGCGATAGATTGATCACGTAGCTTAGCTTGTTCATTACTATAATTTGTGAAGTCACCAATTACTTTATAAACAGTACCATTTTCTGCATAAGCTACTTGTAAAGCTTCTTCCCACTTTTGTTCTTTTGCAAGAGGGAAAACTTTTTCTTCAATAAATTTTCTCCAAGCCGATCCTGATTCCATTGTGCTTTTCACAGATTGAGAAAGATTAGGATTTGAAAGAAGCTCATCCTTCTTATCTTCAAGAAGTTTACTCATTTCATTAAATTTGTCTAATTCAACTTGATCGTGCTGTAATAAATACCCTCTTAAAGCAGAGAGCTGTACTTGGTAAGCATCCCCGCGCTCTTTTAATTGTGTTGCAAGGGGGGAAATCTCTTTTTGTAATGCTTCAGCTTGACGAGATTGATCAATAGCAAAAAATAAAATAAAAGCTAAGGCGATTCCAAATAAAGCGCAAATCGTTCCCATCATGAACATTAGTTTTTTTCGAATGCTAATAAAACTCATATAATAAAATCCTCCTTTGTGAAATCATAGTATTAGAATTAATTAATGTAAAAAATTGAAAGAAAGCTTTACTCCGTCTGGAATAAAGCTTTCTTCTTTCCTTTAGGAATTATAGCAGACGGAATGAGAGATAGAAAGAGATATTTTAAAGTGAAAAAAGAGAGATTGTAAATCTCTCTTTTTTCACTTTAAGCATTTGTTTTGAAATGAGAAACGAGAACTTCAAGTTCTTGTACGGTCGTTTTCATTTCAGATGCTTTTTTAGCAACGACACTCATTTTGTTTACTTGGTCACCAGCTGAAGTTGCTGTTTGTGATGTTTCAGCGGCAACTTCACTTGAAATAGAAGCGATGTTATTTAAAGCTGCATTCATTTCTTCAGAACTTGCGGCCATTTCTTCAGCAGTTGCAGACACCTCCTGCATTTGTGTAGAGACTTTGTTAATGTGGTTAACAATTTCTGAGAATGAAGATCCAGCAGTACGAATGACTGTAATGCCTTCAGAAGCCTCTGACTGACCTTGCGTCATCATTTCATTTGCTATTTTTGTATCTGCTTGAATTTGATGAAGTAAATGGTTAATATCAGTTGCTGCTAGCTGAGATTGTTCAGCAAGCTTTCGTACTTCATCGGCAACAACAGCGAAGCCTTTTCCATGTTCACCAGCACGAGCCGCTTCAATGGAAGCATTTAAAGCAAGTAAATTCGTTTGTTCCGCGATATTAGAAATAGATTGAAGTGCAGTATCAATATGATTTGTATGTGTAATGAGTCGTTCCACTACTTGTGATGTAGCGTTCACAGCTTCATTAATGGTATGCATTTGTGTAATAGATTTCTCAATGACTTTATTCCCACTATCAGCTTTTTCTGAAGTAGTAACAGCTAGGCTAGCAACAGAAGATGCGGATTCTGCAATACGTTGAACACTCGTTGCCATATCGTCCATTGCAGTTGAACTTTCTTCGATGCTGGAGACTTGTGAACGAATATTATGCTCAAGAGCATTCATAGTTTCTTGCGTTTTTGCTGTATTTTCCATAGAAGCAGTTGTTTCAATAAACACATTTTCAGATGCTTCTTTTACACTTGTTGATGTTTGTTGCACTTGTTGTATGATACGTTGTAAGTTAGCGAGCATTTGATTAAAGGAATTGGCGATATCACCGATTTCATCTTTACTCGTTACGTGCAGCCTAGCAGTTAAATCACCATCTTGAGAAGCTAATTCTTTTAATTTCTCATCAATTTGTCGTATCGGTTTAACGAGTTTACCAGAGAACCACCATGCTAATAAAATAGATGTTACTGTACATGTAATAAGTGAGAAGAAAATAATATATTGAATAAGAGATGAAGAAGATTCTACGTCAGCAATTAATGCGTCACGTTTATCATTTTCTTCATTTGCATATTTCGTAAAACGACTTAAAAGGTCGTTTACATAATCGGTTTGAGCTAAAGCGATTTTGGATGCTTCGTCCCATTTTCCTTCGCGAGCGAGAGGGAGGACTTCATTATCTATGACGCTTCGCCATTTTCCACCCATTAAAATGGCTTCTTTCATTCCTTCCGAAAGTTTTTTATCACTAGTTACTTTTTCTCTCGTATCAGCTAGTTTTTTTCCTTCTCGGTTGAATTTATCCAATCCTTTTTGATCATGTGACAGTAAATATTCTTGTAAACCAGCAACTTGTGCTTGGAACCAATCGCCACGTTCTTTTAAAATGGTTGCTCTTTTGGATACATCATTTTTTAAGGTTTCGACTTCATTTGCTTGATTCATGGCGAATGAAAGAATAACAATAAGAGCAATGCTAAATAAGGAACAAATACTTAAGAGTGTGAACAGTAGTTTTTTTCGAATGCTAACATATTTCATCGTTACCCCTACCTTTTAAAACCTATTTATTATGATTTATAAATTTTAATACAGAGTTAATAAAAACATTATTATGAAGTTATTAATCTGTTCAATGAAAATTATAGCAGATAATGGAAGATAGCAAATCAGTATGAGTAAATGTTCTTAAAATGTATACATTTGTATATCGAAAAATTCATAAATAAAAATTAGAAATGCTATTGTAATTTGAAAAAACATCATGTATACTTCTAATTAGTTGATAACGATTATCAGTATCAACTAATAACATTACTCTTCGTTATGTTGGTCATACCCCTTTTTGACGACGTAAGTCAGAGACGAAATGTTGAAATATCTTGTGTCCTATTCTACAGAATTATGGTAATCTCCAACCTCAACTTATATGCGTGAGCATGCAAAAAGGATCCTATCCGTGAAGGGATCCTTTTTTGCATGCTGTTGCAATTAATGTATATAGGCCTGGCACACGTTCTTCCATTCCTTCCGGTGCAGTAGGAGGGAAGACCCACCTTTGATGTGACCCGTGTTCTTCAACTAGTTTTTCAATTTTAAAATGTGCTTCCGCGAGCGTTGTAATGATTTCTCCTAGCGTCCAGCGACGGATAGTTGTTTTAGGTAGCGATTCTTTCTGTGCTTCTGTAAGAAGGATGCTATAAGCAACATCATCTTCAATCAATTCTTCATCAAAATAATTTCCATTGGCCTGAAATGATGGGTGGTCGACTCCTAATAATTTCGTGTAAACAGGATGATAGTCACGAAGGATAAGCATTCCATCTTGCTTAAGCAAGGTAGCAATTTTTTGAAAAAGCGGTTTTAAATCGAGAAAGTAATGGAGTACACCAAGTTCCAGCAATACGATATCGAATGACTCTGATAGTTGCACATGTAATACATCAGAAACGACATACTGAATAGAGACACCTGCTGCGTCCGCAAGTTCATTTGCATATTTTGCATTACTTGCTGAAATATCAACAACCGTTACGTCAGCTCCTAAAAGAGCGAGAGCAACAGCTTTATTTCCTTTTGACCCGAGTAAATTAATAATACGTTTTCCTTTTGGAGATTGTATGTAAGGTAAATAGTGATCTACCTCGCGCATGGGATCTTCCATAAGCTTTTTTGCATAATCTGCTGGCGCCCCGTGGCGATTCGTCCAAGCTTCATAAGCAGCTGCATTCCAGCTTTTTTCATTCCGCGCGCTTAGTTGTTTTTGATTCAATCATATCACTCCTTTTGTGAACGTATAGGTATTCGGCGGGAGGATGGGATTTCCTTTTCTTTTCGGACAAAAGTTTGATTTTTCTGTTATTAAGTCGTACAATACTTGTTATACGTAAAAGCGTTGAAAAGGAAAAGTAGGATGAACACATTCTTTCCAGAGAGCTTCGGTAGCTGAGAAGAAGCAAGAATATTCATTTGAACAATGGCCTTTGAGCTTCGTCCTGAACTTATGAAATGATAATAGTAGGCGGCGACGAGAGTTGGTACTCGTTATCAAAACCACAGTATAAGAGCATATAGCTCCGTACTTGTTAAGGCTAATTATGTGAGTAATTGGCGAAATAAGGTGGTACCGCGACTGTTTATACAGCCCCGCCCTTATCTTTTTTTAGATAGGGGCGGGGCTTTTTATATTTAAAAGGAGGAATGTAAGATGAGTATTTTTATTGGAGGAGCTTGGCCATATGCAAATGGCTCATTACACCTTGGGCATATTGCGAGTTTGTTACCTGGAGATATTTTAGCACGTTATTACAGGGCAAAAGGTGAGAATGTGTTGTATGTGTCGGGAAGTGATTGCAATGGAACACCAATTGCAATTCGGGCAAAACAAGAAGGTGTGACGGCGAAGGAAATTGCTAATAAGTATCATGAAGAGTTCCAGCGATGTTTTCGTAACCTTGGTTTTACGTATGATTGCTATACACGTACAGATAGTGAGCACCATCATAAAACGGTTCAAAAAGTTTTTTTACGTTTATTAGAAGAAGGCCATATTTATAAAAAAACAGTGGAACAAGCATATTGCGAAACGTGTACGCAGTTTTTACCTGATCGTTATGTAGAAGGAATATGTCCGCATTGTCATGAAGCAGCAAGAGGAGATCAATGTGATGCGTGTTCAGCTATTTTAGATCCACTCGATTTGTTAGAAAAGAAATGTAAGCTATGTGGCAGTGCACCATCCGTACAGGAAACAGAGCATTTCTATTTCGCGTTGCATACATTTCAGGAGCAAATCAAAGTGGCTGTAGAAACAGCAAAACAAACAGGAACATGGCGCGACAATGCAATTCAGCTAACAGAAAGATACGTAAAGGAAGGGTTACTAGATAGGGCTGTATCACGTGATTTACCAATTGGGGTACCAATTCCAGTAGAAGGGTATGAAGATAAGAAAATTTACGTATGGATTGAAGCAGTGACAGGATATTATTCGGCGAGTAAACATTGGGCTGAAAAAACAGGGAAAGATGATCAAGAGTTTTGGGATAGAGAAGCGAAAACATATTATGTGCACGGAAAGGATAATATTCCGTTTCATTCTATCATTTGGCCAGCGGTATTGCTTGGAATAGGAGAAGGGACAATTCCTCGTCATATCGTTTCGAATGAATATTTAACAGTGGAAAAAAGAAAATTATCTACGAGTAAAAACTGGGCAGTATGGGTGCCTGATATATTAGAACGCTATGATCCGGATTCTATTCGTTACTTTTTAACAGTGAACGCACCAGAAAATCGTGACACTGACTTTTCATGGCGAGAATTTATTTACAGTCATAATAGTGAATTGTTAGGTGCATACGGAAACTTTGTGAACCGAACATTAAAATTTATTGAAAAGTACTATGGTGGTATCGTGCCGAAGGGAAGTATTGATGTAGAGCTGAAAGATAAAATAGAAGGATTATATAAACATGTAGGAGAGGCGATTGAGCAAACTAAATTTAAGGTGGCGCTAGAAGCAATATTTGATGCAGTACGTTTTGCAAATAAATACTTTGATGAGAGGCAGCCTTGGAAAGAAAGGGAGGATGATCCAGTTTCATGCGAAGAAACGATTTATAATTGTGTGTATCTCATCGCTAATTTTGTAAATCTCCTTGAACCGTTTTTACCATTTTCAAGTGAAAGAGTTAGAAACACATTATCAATTGTGAAACGAAATTGGGAGCCTCAAAACACGTTGCCGAATAGAATTGATAGTGTACAGCCACTATTTGAACGGATTGATGTAAAACAAATTGAGTGTGAGATAGAGAAGTTATATGGAGCAGTAAAGTGAGATAGAGAAAAAGACCTTTCAAATATATGAAAGGTCTTTTGTTATGCAGTAGGATTCTCTTTCTTATCCTTTAAGAAGAACAGCACAGCAAGGATTACGAGAATAATAGCTGCAATATCATATGTTATTTTGAATGTGGTATTAAAGTTTAAGTACTCCACCAAAGGGGTTTTGACTGCCCCAGCATATATGCAAATGGGAATGAGGAGCACATCGTAAAATTTCTTTTCTTTCATATATCTTATTAGGAAGAAGATACACATAATGGCAAAAAAGGCTACGCTTAAAATAGTCATTTATACCTCCAAATAGATTTGAAATTATACCACATTGTAACTGTATTTACATTTATATGCAAGTTTCTATTTTCATGCACTATGCACGCTACTATGTTTCTTTTCTTTCCTAGCCGTAAGTAGCTGAGGAGTAAAAATTCCAAGTAGTATAAAGATGATCCCAATCCACTGCATGAACGTTACGACTTCATGTACAAGTGTAATAGAAGCGATAATGGCCGTTGGTAATTCAGCTGCTCCTAGTATTGTACCAAGTCCTGTTCCTACTTTCGGTACGCCAATTGAAAAACAAATGACAGGTACGACAACGCCGAACAACCCGAGGAAGAAAGCATATTTCCATAGGCCATCTTGCAAAGCACCGTCTGTTAAAAAGGTTGGCGGGAAGAATAGACATACGATAAGAGTAGCGCTTGTTGCCATAAGAAAGCTTTTCGTATAAGGCGGAACTTCTGTAGCAACACGCCCACTTGCAAAAACATAGAATGAAAAAGAGACAGCGGCTAATAGACCAAAGATCATACCTTTTGTGGAAAAGTTTTGTCCGAGGCCTTCAAAGACACCGCCTGCAAACAATGTACCAGTAAATAAAATAATGATAGATATAACTTTCTCACGACTTGGAAATGTTCGATTTGCAATGGCTTCAATAACGACACCAATCCATGTGAACTGGAAAAGTAGGACGACAGCGATAGATGCTGGTAGTTCTTCTACCGAAATAGCGTAGAAGATACCGGTCATACTCATCGTTGTGCCAACTGTTAGTAAGGAAAAGAATTGCTTTTTTGTTACTTTATGACGTGAAACGAAAAGAACGAGCAGAAGAAGACCGATCCATCCGAAGACATATTGACCTCCTAATAGTTGATGGGCTGAAAATCCATCAATGAATCCGAGTTTGAAAATAGTTGAAAGTACGCCGTAGCTACAAGCTCCGAATAAAACGAGTAATGAATACTTAAATTTCTCCATGAAAATCCTCCTTTTACATAATAAAAAACGCCCGCTATCCAAATAAGGATAACGGGCGAACGAAACAGAGTCATATACTCTACAAAATTCCGCCACTCATACGAAGTATGAATTTGGGATATGAAATTGTAGTAGGTTTTTACATTGCTTTTGGGAATACAATAGAACATTTTACACCTTGAGGCGTGTTTTGTATACCATAAGGAAATTGATGTTTATCTAGTATTTGTTTTACAATGTATAACCCAAGACCACTACCTTGTACTAAGCCGTGTTTGTCAGGGTTTGCGCGATAGAATGGCTCAAATAAATGGGCAAGTTTATCCTCATCTATTTGTGAACCTGTATTTAATACTTCTAATGCGTAACCGTTTGGCTTTTCATAAAGCTTTATATATACATGCTGATGGTCAATTGTATAATGAATTGCATTTGAAATAATGTTAAAAATGGCAGTTTGAATAAATTTAGGATCAGCTAAAACTTGTACATCTTGTTTAATGTTAGATTGAACATTTAACTGCTTTACAGATACAAAATAATCTACTTTCTTCATAACGTCCTCAATAATATTAGTTAATGAGATAACTTTTAAATCAGGTTTAAATTGAGGGTTTTGTATTTTGGATAATTCCGACATTTTTTCCGTTAATATGTTAATGTCTTGCATCATTTCATAGGAGCGTTTTAAATATTTATCTCTATCTTTATAAGCTCCAATTCCGTGAATCATGCCATCTAGTTGTCCCATAACGGCTGCGATTGGTGTTTTTAATTCATGGGAAACCATAGACATAAATTCTTTACGGGATTGTTCTAATTGTTGCTCCTTTTTGAGTTCATTTCTTAAATCTTGATTGCTCGCATGCAAATTCTTCACTATGTTTGGTATTTGTGAAGCAGCTACTTGTAAATTAAAATCTGTTTGATCAGTATTTTTGTTGAGTAGCTTTTTATCTGAGAAATCAAGATTCATAATATCTTTTAAAGCATCACTCATATATTGAAAAGGTTTAGCAATTAGTTTTGCATAAATTAAAGATCCAAGCAGAGAGAGTGCAAGCATTGTTGCGCCAATATGTGGAGCTAATTGCTGCAGTACATCTGTTAATTTTGGATTATCTTGTGCATCATTTGCTTTACTTGCTGCATTTTGTTTATGTAAGGCATCATTAGTAGCGACTTGCTTTTCCGTTTCTGTAAGTGGAGCAGAAGCGCTATTTTTCCCCGAAATATTTTGAGTATGTTCTTTTGCTTTTGCAGTTTGGCTAGGCTGCAAAAGGTGATTGATAGCTGTAGAGAGAGAATTATAATCTATAATAGCAGATTGGAAATTAAACATGTCCCCCTGTGATACAGCTTTATTTTGATTCGTTTTACTTTGGTCGTTTTGTTTATCTGAATCCGCTTGTTCTGTAGTATGCGTTCCATTTTCTTTCGCAAAACGTTCTTTATCGTAGTTTGAAGCTAAGAAGTAAATAACTTGATAAAGACAAAGTGATAAAAGAATACAAAATAATAAGGTTTTGATGAAAATATTTTTGGTGATGTTGTCTTTGCTACGATTCGATTTTGTAGCCAATGCCTTTCACCGTTTTAATATAAGGAATTCCTAATTTTTTTCGTAAGTTTTTAATGTGTGTATCTATAACTCTTACATCACCATAATGTTCATAGCCCCATACCTTATTCAACAAATCACTTCTTGATAATACTTTTCCTCGATTTTGCAGTAAAGTATAAATAATTTCAAATTCTTTTGTTGTCAATTCAATTTGATTACCATGAACATAAGCGGCGTATGCTGTAGAATTTAACATCAATTCATGGAATTGTAGTATAGTCGCAGCTTCGGCTTCCTTCGTTGCTGCCCTTCTTAATACAGCTTCTACACGTTTAATAAATACGGTGTAATGGAACGGTTTCGTAATATAGTCATCAATACCTAATTCAAATCCTTTAATTTCACTTTCTTCATTATGTAAGCCTGTTAACATAATGATTGGTACATCAGATTGTCCTCGCATAATTTTACAAATACTATAGCCATCTATATCTGGTAACATCACATCAAGGAGGACAAGATCGTATGAATTTTTTTGGAAAAGAAGTATACCTTCTGTTCCAGCACCAACGACATCAACAGTAAAGTTTTGTGCCATTAGAAATTCACGAATTAGTTCTTGTATATCTGGGTTGTCTTCAATCACCAGTATATGCGTCATAGTAACACCTCCTAAATAACGCTTTTAACTGCAATATTCGAATTCATCATTTTTTCGATGACTCAGATTGTTTATACATATAATAAGCCCCTGCCATAAAATAATCATGAAAGTAGCAAGGGGAGTTGTTTAGTGAAACTGAATATTTAAGAATTACAGTAATTCTATTATAGTATGTATTATAAAATTTATAAAATATTATAACTGTATAATTTTAATATCCATGTTTATCAATGTTTGGATGTTACCTAACACAATCTATTCCTATTATATATGTAAATACAGTTGTTTTGCTACTGTAAATGAAGAAATAAAATAAGCCAAGACATAAAATTCTTGGCTACACGTAAATCGCGCTTTGAGGTTATTTTACAGTGACAGTAGCTTGCTGGGGAATACGCTCAAATAACCAGTGTATATCATTGTTATACATACGAATACAACCTAGTGTTGTCCACTTACCAATTGCCTGATTATTGTTCGTACCATGAATCGCATAAGTTGTTCCGTAAGTTCCTGCCATGTTTAGTCCGAGCCAACGGTCACCAAGTGGATTGCGCGGATCGCCGCCTTTAATTTTGCCTGTGTAATAAGGACGATTTTTAATTTTATTTACGATTTGAAAAGTCCCTTTAGGTGTAGGAGTAGCTGCCTTTCCAGTAGCGACAGTAAAACTTTTTATGAATTTTCCGTTTTGATAATAATCCATTTTATTTAACTGTGTATTCACGATAAGCTGATCATTTGTTGCAGCTGCCTCAGCATTTGTGAATGGAATAGTTAAAAATCCTAATGATAATAGTGCGCTTAATAATAGTTTTTTCATTATGTTCTCCTTTTTACTATTGTAGTAGTCTTACATACAATGAATTTGCAATCCTCGTAATACTTTATTTACATTTTCATCTAATGTTTCAAAGAAGGTAGTAATTTTGGCATTGTGTTTGTTGTTTTTATCAATAAGTAATCTTTCATTTAATAAAAGTTCGCCATGTAGTCCAAAACTTTGAATTTGAATATTTAATTCATCTTCAGTTTCAGAAATAATTGGTAAGAAGTAGTGAAAAGCTTTCGTTGGAATGATGTAGCTTTTGCCAATCATGCTTTCTTGATTTGAATTAATCCATTTTTTCGTAACAATCTTAATGTTCTTTTTTGAAACGATAAAAGACAGTGTTGTAGACTTTGTTAAACTTACGTCAAATTCATTTGTTTCACATATGTGCAAATTAAAAACGGTTTCATTTTGGTGAGATTCAACATTTGTATTAATAAAATCGTGCATTTTATAAGCTTCCATTTTTTATTCACCCTTTTTTCAATTTCGAAAAGCGATTAATATTTATTCAAATTAATGTTTAGTCATATATTGGTTAAATTTTTCAACAAATTCCGATATAATCTTACAATACGTATATGAAGCTAATATGAAGTTAGTATGAGTTTGTAGTGGTTTTTTATTAAGAACAAAATATAACGATTTTTAAGTGTTAAAAAATGGATAAAAAGTGCATATTAAGGTCCTAATTTTTCGCAGTGTATACTTGTTAAATTGTTTTAAAATGAGAGTACATAATGAACGTAAAAGTTTAGTGAGAGCCTTACAAAAATGTAATAAAAATGTAA
The DNA here is from genome assembly GCF_022663305.1 of Bacillus cereus group sp. BfR-BA-01408. Lineage (NCBI taxonomy): Bacteria > Bacillati > Bacillota > Bacilli > Caryophanales > Bacillaceae > Bacillus > Bacillus cereus group sp. BfR-BA-01408. The sequence continues at coordinate 40,394 of NZ_JAKUFF010000027.1, forward strand.
GCTATTGTGATAGTTATTTCGACAATTTTTTTATACAATATTAGTAAGAAGTTGCACGTGATTGAAAGGAGAGATGACATGGAATGGATTCATGAATTATTTCAGCAATACGGGTACTATGTTGTACTTGTTGGTTTGCTGTTAGAATATATTGCACTTCCGTTTCCGGGAGAGCCAACGTTAGCATATGCGGGATTTTTAGCACATAAGGGTGATTTAAGTTTACCGATTTTAATTATCCTATCCTTTATTGGGACAAGTGTAGGAATGACAATCCAATACTTTTTAGGAAATAAATTAGGAATGCCCTTTGTTCAAAAGTATGGGAAATATGTATTTTTAACACAAAGAAAAATCGACTTAACAAGAATGTGGTTTGATAAGTATGGATACTTCTTGATTTTTATCGGTTTCTTTATTCCTGGTGTACGTCACTTTACAGGATACTTTGCAGGAATTATTAACTTACCATTCCGCCGTTTTGCAATTACAATTTACTCAGGTGCTCTATTTTGGGTATCATTCTTCTTAATCGGTGGTTACTGGTTAGGTGGAAACTTACATGATATTTTTGGAGTGCTAGAAGGTCACATTGGTAAAATTATTTTTGGAGTGATTGCGATTGTAGCAATTACGTTAGGAGTTCGTTTCCGCAAACAGTTAAAACGAGCATTCTTACAAAACGCAAGTTAATATGGAATCCATTCTATGTCAAAAATTAGGGAGGCAGTGCAGATGCACTGCCTTTTTTATTTTAATAAGCTTTTGTTTGTTTATCAGTTTAAAATCCCATAGGTTATAATTGTCAATTATTAACGTCAAAATGACAATTATAATTGACAAAAATAAGGGTATTATTTACAATTTGATTAAATAAATGAAAAAGAGGGAAGACATGAAGCTTCAAAATCGAGTGAGAGAATTGCGGGCAAAGCATCGTTTATCACAAGGGGATTTAGGGAAAGCGATTGGATCATCGCGGCAAACGATTAGTTTAATTGAGCGCGGGGATTATGCACCATCTATCGTATTGTCGTTAAAAATTGCACAAATTTTCAACGTACCGGTGGAGGAAATATTTATGTTGGTGGAGGGGGAAGATGATGGTGAAGAGTAAGCGAAAAAAACAATTTGATTTTGTGGGGAAAATGGCATTAAGTATGATGGGTGGGTTTTTAACATCTTATATAGCTTTAGATTTACTCTCGGATGAACCGAGAAAATTATCATCTAATACATTTATAGGTATATGCACCATTTTTGGAATCTTAATGATGTACTACACTTGGAAGAATACACGTATGTTAGCGGAGGCACGTGATGAAGAGGAGAGTGTACAAGGCAGAAAATTAGGCATTATAAGTATATATTTACGTGTAGGTGATATAGTTACGCAAGCATGGTTTGTATATGCAGTTATTGCATGTAGACGTGCACTGTTGCAGGATACAAATGTTTCATTTGCAGTGTGGAATTTAGTAGCTTCTATCGTTTGTTTAACTATTGTAGTGATTAGTGGGCTCATAACAAAAAATCGTTATAATAAGCTATATCCTGAACAAGGTGTAACATATATGGAATCTATGAAAATGTGGACGAAAAACGCAGATGAAGGATTAAAACATATTGTGCATGAGGCTGGATATAAAGCATATGAATTTACGAATACAATATTGGCATATGTATGGTGGGCTGCCGTTATATATACGGTGGCTAGTGATATCAATTTTGTATTAATTGGCTTAATCTCATTTATTTGGATATTGCATCTTGGAAAATTCATGTACGAAATGCATAGAAAAATGATTTATTAAGGGGAGAAAAAGGTGGATATTTTAAGAAGGCCAGCTGGCTCAATGACAGTGGCGCTAATTCTGTCCATTTTATACGGAGTAATCCGAACTGGGAAATTAGAAGTAATTTTGAACCTATGGGCAATAGTTGGAATTGCATTGTTAGTGTTAGCCATTCATGAGCTAGGACATGTAGTAGTTGGTTTAATAGGCGGTTTGAATTTTAAATTTATGACAGTAGGGCCGATTACTTTTCAAAAAGAGAAGAGGAAAGTACGCATTCGAGAAAATAAATTATGGGCGTACTTTGGAGGCGTGGCGATGTTAGTGCCGCCTTCTATAGAGACACCGAATCTTTCGAAAAAATGGGCGTGGATGACTTTAGGTGGACCGATTACGAGTTTATTATTTGGTATTACTTCCGGTTACATATACATGGTGAGTTATTATCAATATCTTTTATATTTTTCTGTTTTACACTTTGTCATTTTTACAGCTACAATCGTACCGATAAAAGGAACGTTTTTGAGTGATGGCATGCAATTTCTTATTTTAATTAAAGATGATGAAAAGGCTAAGCAGCATTTATATAACATTCAAGTATCGAGTGAATTATTTAGTTATAAAAGGCCGAAAGATTGGGATGAGAGATTAATAGAAATTAGTAAGGAGAAATTAAAAGAGGATAAAAGTATAAGAGATATAATGAGCGGACTTATGCTCGTTTTTTATGCTAGAGCTGATCAAGAAGGAATGGAAAGAGCGATACCGTATATAGAACCAATTGTTCAACTACCTGTAACGAAAGAAAATAAGTTTTTCGTTAGTAGTTTTCATAGTTGGTACCTTTTATATAAAGCTCTTTATGAGATGGATCGTCTTTCTTTGCAAGAAGCGAAGGAACATGGGAAGGCTATTACAAAAATGGACCTAAACGGATATTATCGTACACAAGGAATTATTAAATATTTAGAGGGCGATATGGAAGCGTCACACATTTATATGAAGAAAGCGGATAAAGAATTGAAGAGCGCTGAGAATAGTGAAATGGGATATTTACAATTAGAGAGAGAATGGTTTGAGCAGCTAAAGAAGAGGGTATCTTACGATGGGTGAGGTATCCTCTTTTTTCTATGTCGTCTTATGCCGTTCCATAAAAAGTGTGGAGCGAGTAAAATAAGATGTGAAGAGCAAAGCTTGGAGGAATTCTAGATGGAAATTTTAACGATTATTTTAATCGTCTTGCTCATTTATGTTGTTTTTAAAGTGGCATATGTAGCATTAAAAATACTCGCGATCCTATTAATTATCTTTTTAATCGTAGAGTTCGGCAGTAAATTGCTTGGGGGATAGGGTATGTTGAGCGTCTTGAATGTCGAAGAATGTCGGTAAGTCGATATCCTGTGTCGAACCGTCGATATAATGAAAAAATCGCTGATATAAGTGGAGAAATCGTCGATATATTTGAAAAATCGCTGATATAATCCGGTTGATACTGGATGGGGTATATGGAAAAGAAGTTGCCGTGAGGGTAACTTCTTTTTATTTGTTTATAAATTGTTTATTTTTACCTTCTATTCTTAGAGTAAGGAGGCGGTAGAGATGAAAAAAGCGGTTTTAGAAGTAAGAGATGTGACGAAAAAGGTGAAGGGGAGAACGTTGCTAAGTCATATGTCTTTTTCTGTTTATAAAAATGAGATTTGTGGTTTTGTTGGGCCAAATGGTTCTGGGAAGACAACTCTTATTCGAACAATTATGGGGTTAATTCGACCAAATGAAGGAGAGATATTAGTTAATGGTATTAGCGTACAAAAAAATCGGAAAGAAGCTCTTCAGCATGTAGGCGCAATTGTAGAGGCTCCAATTTTTTTCCCTTATATGTCAGGACGAAAAAATTTGCGGAATCTAGGGAGGATTACGTTACGTACTGGTGGAGAAGTTCTTGAAAATAAAGTGCAGCAAGTATTAGAAATCGTCGGTTTAGAAAATCGTGCTGACGATAAAGTTGGTACGTATTCGTTAGGGATGAAGCAGCGTTTAGGGATTGCGCAGGCACTTCTTGGGGATCCAGATTTTATCATTTTGGATGAACCGTCTAATGGATTGGATCCAGTTGGAATTAAGCAGCTTCGTAAAATTGTACTCGATTTACAGCGTGAGAAGGGCATTACTTTTTTCATTTCTAGTCATTTAATTCGTGAATTGGAGCTTATGTGTGATTCATGGGTCATGATTCGAGAAGGATCATTAATATGGCGGGGAACGACGGAAGAATTGCAAGGAAGGAATAAAGAATTAGAAGATATTTTCGTGGAGATGATGAGCTCATGATGATGTTAGTACGCTCGGAATGGGAGCGGATTTGGGCGAAGAAAGTAACATGGCTTTGTTTTTTGATGATACCAGTGATGTTACTTGGGGCTGCTAAGTACTATTTAAAACATAATCAAGAGGTCGAAAGGATAGCGGTTGATTATACATATGCGAATTCGTTCCCCGTCCTTGCATTATCTGAAATGCTTATGAGTATATGTAATCTTGTTTTACTCGTTTTAATTGTTCTTGTGTTTGCTCAAGAGTATCATAGCGGTCAAATTAGGATGGTAATCCAAAGATCATATACGTATTCGGAGGTTCTGATTGCAAAAATAATTACGATAGTAGCGGTAAGTTTGCTATTTATAAGTGTTTATTTTATTTGCAGTTATTGTATTGGCTATATTTTCTTTGAGCATGAACCGAATATTCTTTTGTTTTATCATACGGAAAAAACGAATGCACTTGGCTTGTTCTTATACTGTATTTCTTATTACGGAATTGCTTATCTTACTTTAGTAGCAATGGCTAGCATATTAATTATGCTGTCGGTTATAAGTAAATCGACAACAAGTGCGACTCTTCTCGGTATGGGATTCATTATATTTTCCTTTGGATACCCAGCGCTGGCGTTAGTGATAGGCCAATCCCCGACTTTTCTTTATATTAATTATTCTTCTTTAATTAAATTGCAACATGAAGGAATTGCTATATCTTTATCTGGTAGCTCAAGAATGATTCTTTTTGGATCTGTAGTTTTACTACTATACATTGTTGTTTGTAATACTATAACAGTTTATTGTATAGGGAAAAAAGATAATTTTGTGTGAGGTGTGAAGAATGAGACAAATACTTATAAGTGAATTTGAACGGATTTTTAATAGAAAAAAGACGAAAGCATTAATAGCTATTTTTGGGCTGCTACTTATTTTGCATAGCGTATGGGTTCATACTTTTGGAGTTGCTATTTATGATACAAAAGGAACAGAAGCAATCTTAAGTAATTTAAACTTTCCTGTCGCAGTTACAAGAGAATGGTATTTTACGTTATTCTTATTAATTTTTCCAATCTTATTTATTGATAGTTTTAATAGTGAAATTTCATCTGGTGCGTATCGGCTTGTTATGATTCGTCCCGTAGGTAGATGGGAATTATTATTGGCGAAATGGATTACTCAAATGAGCATTGTAAGTTTGTTTTTGTTAATGGCATTCATTGAGAGTTATATATATGGAACATTTTTTATAAGGCGTGCAGAAGAGACATTCTTTTTAGATAAACAAGTCATTTATAGTGCGAATGCTTCTATTTTATATACTGTAAAATATTATTTAATACTATGGTTTATAGCAAGTGCTTTAACAATGTTGAGTAGTTTTGTAAGTCTGTGGTTTCAAAACGCTATCATTACATATTTTGTAATAGTCGGTTTATTAGTAGCAAGTTTATATGTGAATGAAGAATTAAGTTATTTTGTAATTGGAAGTGGATCAATTCTAAGAATATTAAGTGAGGGGAAAGGAACATTTTACCTGATAAATGGTACAATTTTAGGAGGATGTGCAATAGCGGCTATGTTTAGTTGGTGTAAAAAAGATATATTTAATTAGGGGGGACTTGCCGTGACGAGCAAAATACTACTTGTAGACGATGAACCAGATATTCTTACATTTATTGAAGATAGTCTTGTCATGGAAGGGTATGAAGTAAGAAGTGCATTAAGTGGTGAAGAAGCTTTGAAGAAATTAGATAATAGCGTGGATCTCATTATTTTAGACGTTATGTTGCCAGATATGAATGGGTTTAAAGTTTGCGAGAAGATGAGAGAGTCTTATGCATGCCCAATCTTATTTTTAAGTGCGGATAGTAGTGAACGGTCTCGGATAGAAGGTTTATTGATTGGTGGAGACGATTATATTAGTAAGCCATTTAGTTTAAAAGAGTTGAAAGCGAGAATTGTTGCCAATTTGCGCCGTACGACAGATTTAAGAATGGTGGATCAAAAGGAATTTCTACGCTATGGAAGTATATTAATAGATTTGCAAAACTACGAAATAATGACTGGGAAAGAAAAAATTCATTTTACAAAAAAAGAGTATGAAGTTGTGAAAATGTTAGCACTTCATGCTGGTCAAGTTTTGACGAAAGAGCAGCTGTTTGAAAAGATTTGGGGATATGATAGTGAAAGTGATGTCTCTACTGTAGTTGAGCATATAAAGAAAATTAGAACAAAGCTTAGTGTATATGACAGAGAAAATACATATATTCAAACGGTGTGGGGAATTGGATATAAGTGGAGTGTACAGAATTGATGCAAAGGTTAAGGATTAAACAACAGCTAGTAGCTGGCTTCTTAATAGTTCTACTTGGTAGTTTAATACTAACGGTTTTAACAGCGGCTAGTGGTTGGTATTGGCTAACGAAGAATGGGAAAGTATTTCCTGCGAATTATTATGAACAGAAAATACCTATGATAAAAGAATATGTAAAAGATAAAGGCATACTATTGTTAAATGAGAAAGAGCGAAATGGATTAGAGAAAATTGTCCCTAAAGAGGGAATTAAATATCAAATTGTTAATAGGCAAGGAGATATTTCTTATGGTACATATAACAAGAAATTAATAACAAATGAGAGACCGATTTCGAGTGTTATTAATACAAATATTTATGGTGAAGAAGATGATAATGAAGTTACGACATATCTGCCTTTAGTAGATAGGAATGGAGATTTACAAGGAGCGATAGGGTTTAATTATCATTTAACAATATCTACTGCTTCGGCAGTTGATTCCTTTTTTGTAATCTTATTTTTAGCTTCACCCTTTATATACATTACAATTTTGTCCTACATTATTTCAAATCGAATGGGAAAAAGAATAAAGAAACCACTAGTTGAACTATCAGAGGCCTCAAAAAGAATTCAAGAGCAGGATTTAAATTTTCATTTAGAGTACAACGCGAAAAATGAAATTGGTGAATTAGTCAGTTCGTTTGAAAATATGCGTGCAGCGCTAGCTACTAGTTTGTCACGACAATGGGAGTTAGAAGAAGAAAGGAGAGAATATATTAGAGCTATTTCTCACGATTTGAAAACGCCATTAACGATTGTGCAAGGTCATACAGAAGGTTTGCAAAGTGGTTTATGGAAAAATGAAGATTTGTTACATCGGTATTTACAAACGATTGAAAGAAACACAAACAGAATGACAAAGCTTCTTGAGGAGTTCCAAATAGTAAATGAGCTAGAGAGTTTCTCATTTCAATTACGTTTAAATAAAGTACATATAAATCCATTCTTTCTTAAAAAACTAGAAGAATATGAATGCATAGCTAGAAAAAAAGAAATTGATTGGGATGTCATCTTTGAAAATAATGAAGATATGCAAAGCTTAGTATTTGATCAAGAGCGAATCAGTCAAGTAATGGACAACATCGTAATGAATGCAGTTCGATTTACTCCGGTGTCAGGGAAGATGCTTTTGAAAGTATGTGCTTGGCATGACGCAATAGAGTTTCATGTATATGATTCAGGGCCTGGTTTTCAAGAAGGAGATTTGAAAAAAGTATTACAACGTTTTTATCAGGGAGATCAGTCGCGTTCAGGAAGCAAGGAGCATTTTGGACTCGGGTTATATATTGCTAAGACAATTGTTGAGAAGCATGGTGGTAAAACTCAGGTAGAAAATAGTGAGGTGAGAGGCGGGGCACACGTTTCGTTTCGGATTCCGAGCGGAGGTATATAGATGAAAATTGATTGTCGAAGAATGTCGGTAAGTCGATATCCTGTGTCGAACCGTCGATATAATGAAAAAATCGCTGATATAAGTGGGGAAATCGTCGATATATTTGAAAAATCGCTGATATAATCCGGTTGATACTGGATGGGGTATATGGAAAAGAAGTTGCCGTGAGGGTAACTTCTTTTTATTGTGATGCCGTGGTATGCAAGCCAACATAAAAAAAGCTGGAAGAATCCCTTCCAGCTTACGAGTTACTTTCAATTTGGCGACCGTTTTCTTCTTCATTGTCTTGTAATAGGTTGAATACATCTGCTAGACAGAATGCAATGAACCAAGTCCATAGACCGTGGAAGAAAGCTGAGCTTAATTGAAGTGGTAATGTATAGTTAGTCATTGAGTAGGAAATACATCCGCCAACGATTCCGATCATTGTTAATAACATTGTTTTTTGCGCATTTTCTTCTGGATTAAAGAGGAAGAAAATGTATCCACCTAAAATTGAAGCGCTTACAAGTGTTTCGATTCCATTAAAAATGATATTCTCTCCAAGCTGAGTGTTTGTCCAGAAGCAGATTGTTCCGCCGATAATAGCAAACAGGACAGCTATTGTATATCGTATATATTGATTCATATGTTCATCTCCTTATGTAATAAGATGATTTGGAAGTCAAAAAGGTAGGTATAGTATATTGAAGTGAGTTTTAGTTGTACGTATCTTTTTATAAAAAGATCATTGAAGAGTGATCGGTTTTTTAAACCGTTACGTGTATGGTGTCTGAAATATACCCGACTGCTCGTTTCTTTTTGCTTGTAAAATAAGAGAAACTTCCAAGTCTATATACTCTTTTTTTGTGAGTCTGTTTTCATTATAACATATTTAGAGGCATAATAATAGAATTATCTGATTTTGTAATAAGTGTAAAAAATAAAAAGCGCAAGGAAATACCAGTAACGGTGCAGTTTAGAGGAAGAAGGATTTTCATTTACTATGATGAAATATGTAATCAAGGTGGGATATAAGAAGGGGACTTAAATACTATAAAAAATATTTTATGCCATGAATGGAAGGGAGGAGAGCTAACTTGGAATTCACAACAGAAAGATTAACAATTAGACCTTTTAAGAGTACTGATTTACAGGATGTATTTGCTATTTATAATAATGATGATACATGTAAGTTCCTATTACATAATAAGTGGACTCATGAAGACATGCAGAAAAGATTTAATAAGAAGCTAGAAAATAATGTACTTACTAAAGACTCAATATTAAGTTTAGCAGTTATATACAAAACGAAAGTAGTTGGTGATTTATCTGTATGGTACACAAATATGAAAGACACTGTTGAGATTGGTTATAGTTTTTCAAATGAAGTAGCTGGGAGAGGTTTGGCAACAGAAGCAGTAAGTAGTTTGGTATTTAAATTATTTAATGAATGTAATGTACATCGCATACAAGCTAATCTTGATGCACGTAATATAGCTTCACAAAAATTGTGTGAACGAATAGGCATGAGAAAGGAAGCACATTTCATACAAGATTTTTGGAATAAAGATGAATGGACAGATAGTATTGTATATGGAATGCTATCCTCTGATTTGTCATAATAAACGTAGTGATTTTATTATGCTAAAGGGCGCGTGAGTTGAATAACAAAGGGCATAACATATTATATATGACTAATATGTTATGCCCTTTCATGTATTGACCTTTTTTATCCCACTTTAATGGGCAGTAAGACCCCCACCTCAAAATTCAGCGAAAGCAAAGAAGTTAGGTGGGGGATCAACTGCCCATAAAAGTCCGATTGGTTCAACTATTAATCAGTGGGGGATGAAGAAAACCCCCACTGATTAAAGTTTTACTTTATATACGTTTGAAACGGCCGACAATTTCAACTGTTTCAGTAATGTTCATAAATGCTTTGTTATCCACTTGACGGATAATACGTTTCATTTCGCCTAACTCATAGCGAGTCACGACAGTGTAAATCATTTTTTTCTTATGGTTTGTATAGCCGCCGACAGCATCTACCATCGTCACGCCACGTATGCCGTGATGTAGTAGGGCGCTTTTTATTTCCTCGCCTTTTTCTGTAATTGTCATTATCGTCAATTTAATATGTTTCGTATGCACAGCATCGATCACTTTGCTGACTACAAATCGACTAATTAACGTATAAAGTGTAATATCCCATCCGAAAATAAATCCTGCTACAACAAGTAAGATTAAGTTGAATACAAATATGATTGCTCCAATTGAAACATCGCGATATTTCGCTACAATCAATCCAACGACATCAAATCCACCTGTTGAAGAAGCAAATCGGAATATGATTCCTGAAGCTGCTCCGCAGATTACACCGCCGAATACAGAAGATAGTAAAATATCGTCTGAAACTTGGTGTACAGGGATAATGTTCATCGCTAATGATGATACAGCTACAAAGTACGCTGTTAAAAAGGTTGTCTTCTTGCCTAAGTAAAAGTGACTTAAAATAAGAAGAGGAATGTTTAGTAAAAAGATAAGTGCACCGATATTGTAGTGCATTAAATAACCGATAATCATCCCTACTCCAGCGAATCCACCGCTAATCATGTTATGCGGGATAAAGAACATATTCATAGAAATTGCATACAAAATAGAAGCTACGAAAATAACAACCAACTGTATGATAAATTCTAAGTGAAATGTTTTAGCTGCTGGGAAGGATAAAAAGGCGGTGTCGGGAACGTAATCGGCGTCTCCTAGTTGACCCATAGTATGTTTCATCTCCATATTCATTTTTGATTACAAGAAGAGAATAAAGGTTTTTTCAAAAACTGGCAATAGTTTTATTATAATGCAAAAATTTTATAAATTTCTAATAAATCAAGCCTATTCATGGATGTGTGTGAATATACTAAAGAAAGCGAATACAATGTTTCTTAATTATTGTTTTCTTGAGAAAATATGCAAAATACTTTTTTTGACGATAAAAGGAAATAGAGAATGTTTGCCGAATGTGCTAAAATGACCTTATTAAGGATGTGAAGCGATGGAATTTTTATTGCAGGATGCAATTCTATATATATCGTTTGTAACGACAGCACTTTGTTTATTAGAAGTTTTCTTCCTTGCTAACGTTTCTCGCTTTGTGCGTCAGCAAGCATCAAGCGGTAGACAAAGAGCATTTGCGTTAGTTGATACGTGTGAAGATAGTGCGGGGAATGTACCGCTATTTTCAATTTTTTATAAATATGGAATGATTCGTTCTGTACGCAGACAAGAATCAAGTGAAGAGAATGACGAGGTCGGTCCGTATACACCAATGTTTCGCTAAATAATTACGAAACATTGGAGGAATGAACATGTTAAAATCATACCGAACTGCGCTCGTTAGTTTATCATTATTACTTGTTTTTGTTTTATCTGGTTGTAGTAATGCAGCCCCAATTGATGCACATAGTACGGGAATTTGGGATCATTATTTTGTATATCCAATCTCGTTTATGATTCAATTTGTTGCTCATCATATACCGGGAGCTAGCTTCGGGATTGCTATCATTATTATGACGCTCGTTATTCGTTCAGCAATGATTCCATTAGCTGTTTCGCAATATCGTAGCCAAGCGAAAATGAAGAAAATGCAACCTGAATTGCAGAAGTTAAAGAAAAAATACGGTGATGTAAGTAAAGATCTTGAAAAACAAAAACAGTATCAAAAAGAAATGTCAGAACTAATGAAATCAGGCGGTTGGAATCCACTTGCTGGTTGCTGGCCAATCTTTATACAAATGCCGATTTTCTCTGCTTTGTATTATGCGATTAGCCGAACAGAAGAGATTCGCACATCTTCGTTTTTATGGGTGAACTTAGGACATGCAGATCCTTATCATATATTACCGATTATTGCAGCGTTAACGACATTTATTCAGATGAAGGTTTTCCAGTCTAATATTACAGCTGGAGAACAAGTACAGATGCTGAAAATGCAGCAAATTATGATGCCGGCAATGATTTTATTTATGGGATTTGCGGCACCATCGGGTCTTGTGTTGTACTGGATAACAGGTAACTTATTTACAATGACACAAACAATTGTATTAAGAAGAATAATGGAACGTGAAGAATTACAATTACAAAAAGCATAGAAAAACACCGCTCATCATGAGCGGTGTTTTTTTGTTAAGTCGTTAAGGAAATTTTAAGAAACCAACATTACTATAGGCATTGTATACGAGAGTGTACATGCATTAGAAATATGAAGGAGGAAATTTCCTATGAAGAAGAAAACAGTTGGGTATTTAGCGATTGCAGGTGCTTTATCATTCGGAATCATTGGGGGAGTCGGCATCCCGGCATTCGCGGCAACGAATACTCCAGCAGCTGAGCAATCTACAAAAACGGCGAAAAAAGATTTAGATGACGCTACAAAACAAAAAGTAAAAACGATTATGGATGATACAAAGAAACAGTTAGAGGAGCTAGGTGTAAAGCTTCCAGAGAAAGAAAAACGTAAAGAAATGTTTGCGGGATTAGATGAAG
>NZ_JAKUFF010000028.1:0-50766 GCF_022663305.1 Bacillus cereus group sp. BfR-BA-01408
TATTTTCATACACTTCTTCAACTGTTCCAAACTGTGTTAACAATTTAATCGCCGTTTTTTCACCAACTCCTGGTACACCTGGAATATTATCTGATTGGTCTCCCATTAAGCCTTTCATATCGATAATTTGCTTTGGTGATAAGCTGTATTTCTCAAATAAAGCTTCTTTCGTATATTCATCTACTTCCGTAATCCCTTTTCTAGGAATGCATACAAGCGTGTTATCAGAAACAAGTTGAAGTAAATCTTTATCTCCTGAAATAACTTTTACACTAGCTCCTTGTTCACTCGCTTCTTTCGCTAGCGTTCCCATAATGTCATCCGCTTCATAATTTTCTAATTCATAACGCGGTACGTTGAATGCATCGAGCATCTCACGAATAAACGGGAATTGCTCTGATAACTCAGGTGGAGTCTTTTGACGTCCTCCTTTATACTCACTATATGTTTTATGACGGAATGTCGTTTTACCCGCATCAAATGCTACTAACATGTGCGTCGGTTTTTCTTCCTCTAATATTCTCATTAACATCATTGTAAAACCGTAAATTGCGTTCGTATGTATACCCTTGTCGTTATTTAAAAGCGGTAGTGCAAAGAAAGCACGATACGCGATATTATTACCATCTACTAATACGACCTTTTTTTCCAAATCAGAAACCTCCCCATACAAATTTGAAATGATTTTTTTCACAGAAAAAAACCGTTTCTTTCCTCTCTCTATATTAACATGACTAATAGAGAGAAGAAAAATAACGGTTATTTTCTTTCATATATAAAACAGACTTATATTGGCATAAAGGGAAGTGACGAGAACAGCTTAACTATTCTCGTCCAAAATTACTCCTTGGATGAAGGGGTTTTCATGTATTATATTAACAGAGCTTTATTAATATTTAATTAAGCCATTGTTAATATATTGTAAACATCCTTCATCCTATTTTTCAGTTGCTGATTTTGGTAAAACAACTGTAAATGTTGTCCCTTCCCCAACTTCACTATCCACTGTAATCGTACCGTGATGCGCCTCGACTAAATGCTTTACAATTGATAATCCAAGGCCTGTACCACCAGTATTTCTACTTCTCGCTTTATCCACTCGGTAAAAGCGTTCAAAAATACGTGGAATTTCATCTTTACTAATACCAATTCCAGTATCTGATACTTTTATATAAGCATTATATTTATCTTCTGCTAATTCTACAGAAACAACGCCTCCAGCCGGTGTATATACGATTGCGTTATTCATTAAATTGATAAAGATTTGCTGCAAACGACTTGGATCTCCAATGACAGAGACACGTTTTAGCGTATTTACTTGTAAAGAGATTTCTTTTTCTCCCGCTTTATTATCAAGCACCATATGAATATCTTCAAGAAGTCCCTTCATATCAACGGTCCCCATACTCAATTTAAATCCTTGTTGCTCAATCTTTGATAAATCTAATAAATCTTCAATTAATCCTTGCATACGTTCACTTTCTTTTAAAATAATATGCAAGAAATGCTCGCAGAATTTTTTATTATCCATAGCACCGTCTAAAAGTGTTTCTGAAAAACCTTTAATAGAAGTAATCGGCGTTTTTAGTTCATGAGAAACATTCGCTAAAAAGTCTTTTCTCATTTGTTCTAACTTTTTCAGCTCAGTAATGTCATGGAATACAAGGACAATCCCTTTCCATTCATGGTTCGTCCCGATAATCGGTGCTCCATATACTTCGAAATGCTTTCGCTCAATGCCAAGTGGCAATAACATTTGTTTGCGCACTTTCACTTCTGTCATAAAAATTTCTTCCACAAGCTCTATAATTTCCGGATGATGAAACGACTCATAATATAAACGATCTAAATATTCTTCATCTGTGACGTGGAAAGTTTCCTTATACGAACGGTTTACAAGGTTGATATAACCGCGGCTATCAATTAAAATCATTCCACTTCCCATATTTTCAATTAACGTATGCAGACGATCTTGTTGCATTTCTTGCTCAAGTGTCATCTCTTGTAAATTACGAGCTAAAATATTAATCGCTTTACTTAACATTCCCGTTTCATCCGAATGACTTTCATAAGCGCGCGCTTTATAATTCCCCTTCGCTAATTCGATGGCAACTTTCGTAACGGATTCAATCGGCCTAATATATTGCCCTGTAATTTTCATACCTAAAAATACGACGACGAGACACGCGATAACAAATCCGATAATTAATAATCCCCACGTTTTTTGATGAACGTCTTTCAAAGGCTCAATTGTGCTCTTCACCAAAATGTATCCTTGTTTCCCTGCTACATCTTGCACGAACACCGCATGGTAAAATTCGTTATTCTGATCTGTTTCTTTCGTAATGACTTTATTTCTTTGTTTCGTTGTTTCAGAAGTAAGTTCTTTCATTATCCCTTGGCTAAACGCAGACTGTTCGCCTCCGCTATATTGAACCTTCTTTTTTTCATCTACAAATGCAATAGAAGCCTGTATTTTTTCTTCTAACTTCTCAAATACATATGGATTTTTTAAAACATCATCAAAACCTTGTTCTTCTGCTAATACCGCAACATACTCTGTCTCTTTTACCATTCTCTCTTTCGCATGATCTATATAATAGTTTTCAAACACGGTCTCCAGCAATAAACCGAGTCCGACTAAAATAAAAACAATAAGAGAAACAAATGTAAAAAGAAGCCTGGAACGAAATTTATTCATCCCCTTTTGGCTCCTCTAATTTATATCCTAAACCACGTATCGTTTTAATGTACGTCGGTTTTTTCGTATTTTGTTCAATTTTATCGCGTAAATGGCTAATATGAACGTCAACAATTCGTGTATCACCAGCGAAATCATAATTCCATACAGCACTTAATAATTGATCACGCGTCAACACGCGACTCTTATTTTTCGCAAGATAAACAAGTAGTTCAAATTCTTTTGGTGTTAATTCAAGCTTTCTTCCTTGGAAATAAGCCTCATAAAACTCTGGTAAAATTTTAAGTTCAGCAATTGTAATGCTCTCTTCATCAGACGATTCTGTAACTTGCTCTTCTTGTTGTAATTTCGTGCGGCGTAAAATTGCCTTCACACGCGCAACAACTTCCCTTGGGCTAAATGGCTTCGTCATATAATCATCTGCCCCAAGTTCAAGACCTAGCACCTTATCAAATTCATCATCTTTTGCTGTTAACATTAAAATCGGCGTCATAACGCGCTGCAATCGTAATTCTTTACATACTTCCATACCATCCATTTTTGGAAGCATTAAATCTAATATAATTAAATCTGGACGTTCTGTTGTCGCTTTTTGAAGCGCCATTTCTCCATCCATCGCTGTTATCACTTCAAAACCAGCTTGTTGTAAATTAAATTCGATTAAAGTTAAGATAAACTCCTCATCATCAACTACTAAAATACGATTGTTCATTCTTTTCCTCCAAGTTATAGACTTGAAACCTTCTTCATCCTAGTATTTTCCCCGTTATTCTCATCATACTAGAAAACAAGGTCCCTCTCAATATAATTGTCTATACATGGAGCTCATTTGTACTAACACTTCGAAAATAAAACCAATTAAAACTTCATCCCCTCTCAGCGCTCCAAACTCGATAGATGAATCTACCTTTTTCAAAATGTTTTTCCGTACAAACCGTAAACTCCCTCTCCTGGGCTAAGAAAAAAGAAAGAGCATACGCTATTTTATAATCTAGCGTTTCATACCCATCAAATACTCTTCCATGCATTTCATTCGCAACCCCGTCCGCCCACACTTCAGCCTCTCTCATCGTTTCAAAGATAACCTCTTCTCTTCTCTTTTCCATCTCACCTTAAAAATCACTCCTTTCATTGACTTACATTAACAATTTATATATTGTAAATTTTAATATATAGATATAAACAATGTGGAGGTCTATTATGCGACTAGTACTACCTATTCTATCTTTACTAGTAACGTGCATTCTTACATTCAACGCCCCAAGCTGGGATACGATTAAAACAGGTTGTTCAGATTTCGCTCAAGGATTTACTGAAGGATTCTTCAATTAAAAATAGCGCTAGCTCCTTTATGAAAGGTATGCTAGCGCTATTCATATTTTCATGTTTTAAAAATTATCTAATGCTTTCTCCATAATAGAAACTGATTTGAAAGGGGGCGTTACTGTTAAGGAACCTTTTACAACCGTTTCTCCTTTTTCATCATGAGCAGATACAAGCATATCAATTGTATGTTCCTCCTCAGAAACAGCCACTACTTCAAAGTGGATTTGTAACGTTTCATAATGGTGAACATGCTTCACGAACGTAAGGTCCTTTCTCGTAATATGACTACCTGGACCTGGTAAATATTTCGTAACTGCCGTTGTAATCATTCCAGTTAGCATAATGCTTGGTACAATCGGCTTTTCATACGGAGTTTGGGATGCGTAATCATGCTGAATATATAATGGATTGGCATCATTTGTTAACCCTAAGTACAATAACAAATCTTTATCCTCAATTTTTTCAGTGATAGATAATTTCTCTCCTACTGTAATTTCATCCATTTTACGACCGATTTGAACTTTTTTCTTTAACATGTTACAACCCCCTCCGATTTTTTCACCTTATTATCCTACGAAAAGCGATACCTGATCCGAAATTTACTATGATGAGGGCAATGTATAGTATAAATCTACAGTTTCATTATAGGATATTACAAATGATAGCGTTTTCATGTTATTTCAAAAAAACATTTGTATAAATAGTAGAAAAAGATTCGGGGCCCCGAATCTTTTTCTACTTCTATTTCATTATTAAACAAGAACTTTCATAACGTTACGTACAGATTCTACAGAGCGATCTAACGCCTCTTTTTCATCTGCAAGAAGTTCTAATTCAATAATTTTTTCAATTCCGTTACCACCAAGAATTACTGGTACCCCTAAGTAAAGATCGCTATAACCATATTCACCTTCAAGGTACGCAATAGCCGGTAATACACGGCGTTGATCTTTTAAGATTGCTTCTGTCATTTCAACTAAAGAAGCAGCTGGTGCGTAATATGCACTACCGTTTCCTAATAAGCCTACAATCTCACCGCCACCTTTACGGGTACGTTCTACGATTGCTTCTAAACGCTCTTTCGGAATTAACGTTTCTAACGGAATGCCACCTGCATAAGAATAACGTACAAGAGGTACCATATCGTCACCGTGTCCACCAAGAACAAATCCTGTAATGTCTTTCACAGAAAGATTTAATTCTTGAGCGATGAATGTACGGAAACGAGCTGTATCTAATACGCCCGATTGACCGATAACACGCTCTTTCGGGAATCCCGCTTCTTTAAATACAGAATATGTCATTGCATCAACTGGATTTGTTAATACAACAATAATTGCATTTGGTGAATGTTTTGCAATGTCGCGCGTAATACTTTTCATAATTTTAGAGTTTGTTGCTACTAAGTCATCACGGCTCATACCAGGCTTACGCGCAATACCTGCTGTAATCACAACAACGTCAGAATCAGCAGTATCTGCGTAATCAGATGTTCCAATAATGTTAGCATCAAAACCTTGTACTGGGCTCGCTTCTAACATATCTAACGCTTTCCCTTTTGTTGGATTTTCCAGTTGTGGAATGTCCACTAATACAACATCTGCAAGTTCTTTTTGTGCTAATAAGAATGCTGTTGTTGCTCCTGTAAATCCTGCACCGATGACTGAAACTTTCTTGCGTTTGATTGTCATAATTTACCCCCCGCTTTAATTATGCGTTTTTGATTATCGCTACATCCATGTTTTTAATAAGTTCATTAGCGAACTCAGAACATTTCACTTCTGTTGCACCTTCCATTAAGCGTGCGAAATCATAAGTCACTACTTTTGAAGCAATTGTTTTCTCAACTGAAGCAGTTACTAATTTCGCAGCTTCGTTCCATCCTAAGTGCTCTAATAATAATACACCAGAAAGAAGAACTGAAGATGGGTTTACTTTATCTAAACCTGCATATTTTGGAGCTGTACCGTGCGTAGCTTCAAAGATAGCATGTCCAGTCACATAGTTAATGTTTGCACCAGGTGCAATACCAATTCCACCTACTTGTGCAGCAAGTGCATCAGAGATGTAGTCTCCGTTTAAGTTCATTGTTGCAACAACATCGAACTCACGTGGACGAGTTAAAATTTGTTGTAAGAAGATGTCTGCAATAGAATCTTTTACGATGATTTTTCCAGCCACTTCAGCGTCTGCCATCGCTTTATTCGCTGCATCTTTTCCATCTTTCTCAACGATACGATCATATTCAGCCCAAGTAAATACTTTGTCGCCGAATTCTTGTTCCGCTACTTCGTAACCCCAGTTTTTGAAAGCACCTTCTGTAAATTTCATAATGTTTCCTTTATGAACTAATGTAACAGAAGAGCGTTTTTCGTTAATTGCATATTGAATTGCAGCACGAACAAGACGTTTTGTCCCTTCTTCTGAGATTGGCTTAATACCAATACCAGATGTTTCTGGGAAGCGAATTTTATTCACACCCATTGCTTCTTTTAAGAAAGTAAGAACTTTTTCTGCTTCTGGAGATCCTTGCGCATATTCAATTCCAGCATAAATGTCTTCTGTATTTTCACGGAAAATAACCATATCAGTATCTTCCGGACGTTTTACAGGTGAAGGAACACCTTCAAAATAACGAACTGGACGTAGACATACATATAAATCTAATTCTTGACGAAGTGCTACGTTTAGAGAACGAATACCACCGCCAACTGGAGTTGTAAGTGGACCTTTAATTGCGATTAAATATTCACGAATTAAATTTAAAGTTTCTTCTGGTAACCACTCGCCTGTTTGGTTGAATGCTTTTTCCCCTGCAAGCACTTCTTTCCAAACGATTTTCTTCTCACCATCATAAGCTTTTTCAACTGCTGCTTCTAGTACACGAGATGCAGCTGCCCAAATATCAGGACCAATTCCATCTCCTTCAATAAATGGAATAATCGGATTGTTTGGTACATTCATAACACCATTAGTTACAGTAATTTTTTCACCTGTCGTCAATGTGATAACCCCCATGTTTGAAATTTCATATGTATGAAACTGAGGGAATAACCCCTCAGTTCAAACCGTTAGTCAAATTAAAATATTCTAATCATTACATCTTTCCGAAAAAATCAGACTTTTGAAAGCGTATTTTCACTATCAAAATAGTGTTATTCGCTTATCGTTGTGCAATCGGAACATAAACTTGATGTGTTGGTCCATTATAATCAGCACGCGGACGGATTAAACGGTTATTTTCATATTGTTCTAGAATATGAGCTAACCAGCCTGACATACGGCTAATTGCAAAAATAGGTGTAAATAAGTCATGGTCAATTCCTAAACAATGGTATACAGAAGCTGAATAGAAATCAACATTTGGTGGAAGACCTTTTTCTTTTGTTACAATGTCTTCAATTTTGATAGACATATTATACCATTTCTCTTCTCCTAAAAGCACGCATAATCTCTTAGACATTTCGCGTAAATGTTTTGCACGTGGATCACCATGCTCATATACACGGTGGCCAAAGCCCATAATTTTCACTTTATTTTGAAGAGCATTATGAATATATGATTCTACATTTTCTTCTTCGCCAATTTCAGTTAACATCTTCATTACATTTTCATTTGCCCCGCCGTGAAGAGGACCTTTTAACGCACCGATTGCTGCTGTAATACCAGAATATACATCTGAAAGTGTAGCTACACAAACGCGTGCAGTAAATGTAGAAGCGTTTAACTCATGATCTGCGTGAAGTACAAGCGCCTTATCAAAAGCTTCAATTTCAACTTCGTTTGGCTCGCGATCATTTAACATGTACAAGAAGTTTGCAGCTAATGATAAATCATTTCTAGGCTCAACAACATCTAAGCCTTTACGGATTCTTGCGTAAGCAGCAACTAAAGTCCCTACTTGAGCCTGTAATTTAACCGCTTTCAAATAATTGGACTTTTCATCCATAATTTCAGCGCTCTCATCGTATAATGATAGCATGGAAATTGCAGTTCGTAAAACAGACATCGGATGTGCGATTTTTAAATCTACTTGTTTCAAATATGCTAAAATCTCACCTGGAACTTTATAGTATTCCGATACAATCTCCTTAAATTCCGCTAGTTCTTGCTCGTTAGGAAGCTTGCGATGCCATAATAAGTACACTACTTCTTCAAATGTAGCATTCTCAGCTAAATCATCAATATTATACCCAACATAAGTTAATGTATCATCAATAATAGAGCTCACAGATGATGTTGTTGCTACTACCCCTTCTAAACCTCGAATAACAGTCATGACATTCTCTCCTTTTCCTGAAAATTCTCCCAACCTTGCTCCTTATATCTATTTGCTCCCCTTTTGAATTATGAACGCCCGTTCACTCTTTAGGCAAGCAAAATGCACGATCATGCAAATTTGTTGCGATGTTCCCCTCTTATTATCCATTGTTTACATGGAAAGCATGAGCGTGAATGTCTCCCCGAATCCTCACGCTCAAAACAACAAGTTAGTGAGGAAAATGAATTCCGAAGAGTTTTATGATAAAAACAACATAAAGCAATATCATTATAAAATTGTTTTATGTTGTTTTTATTTTATCTGGTGTAAAGTCTCTGCTGTTATGTAACTTTTCAAAGTTTCTAATCCTATTATAAACAATTATCTGACTTTTGTGAACAGAAAGAATTCAAAAATTTTATATTACTATAAAATTCTTTATTTAAACATCTGTATAATACTCATAACTGCATAGGCAATTCCAGCCCCAATTAATGGACCTACAGCGACCCCATTAAATAAAGCAACTGCTATAATTGTCCCGAAAACGAGTGCAGTTGTAATATGAGGATCTGTCGTTAATAATTGTACGCCACCTTTCGCTAACAGAGCAACTGCTACCCCTGAAGCTAAAGCAATCCATGCATAATACGATTTCGCTGCTTCCCCAAGTTGTTTAAAACCTATTTCCCCCGTTGCAATCGGTACGAGTACTGCTATTGTAATAACCGTAACACCGAGGTTAATCCCTTTCGTTTGTAGATAAGGGAAGACTTTATCTCCTAGAAACGTAAATTTCAATAGAAATAACACACCAATAGCTACAGTAAGCGATTGGTTTTTCGCAATAAGTCCTATAATAAGTAGTATGAATAAAAATAACGTTGACTGACTAATCATGTTTGCACTTCCTTTCTGAAAATAATGAACTCATTTCCAAACAAAAATACCTTTAAACCTATCGTTATACATGCTATATCGATGCCTATCCAACATGAATCACTTCATTTTTTATGCATTTTAAAATGAAAAACTGAGACTTTCACCATACAAATGTAAGCATGTATACATTTTAAAAAACGGGCGTCTCTCCTTTCTTTTCTAATTAGAAACAGGTAAAATAAAAAGAAGAGAAAATGAAGTTTTTACCATATAGTAGAAGCATCAACACCAAGCTTTCACAGTCACTCACGTACTGAAAAAGCAGGAAAAATCCATCATTCCACTATAACATAAAGTGAAACTTTAATCAGTGGGGCATTTTCCACTGATTATTAGCCTTCACCAATCGGGCTTTTACGGACAGTTTATCTCCATGTAACTCCTTTGATACAGCTGCACTTCGGGCAGGAGATTTACTGCCCGTTAAAGCGGGGTAAAGTGAAACTTTAATCAGTGGGGCACACTCGTTATAAGTTGAACGAATTAGGATAATCCAAATTGGAATGGGAGGTATACATCTTTGAATCGAAACTTACTATATATGATATTGCGACTCATATTTGTCATTGTAGCTACGGTAGCCGGGTTCTATGCATTACTATATATGTCAGGACTTATCTATCCTTTTATTATCGCTTTCGCATTTGCTTATTTGATTAATCCTGTCGTCAATTTTCTTAATCAAAAACTACAATTTCCTCGCGCACTCGCAGTACTCGTTAGCTTAATTCTCGTATTTGGAGCTATCGTCGGACTCGTTACATACCTTGTAACAGAAGCAATATCTGCTACAACATACTTACTACAACTTGTTACAGTAAAATTTCCGGATATCGTTGCATTCGCTCAGCAGTTTGCACTTAATCATATTATGCCTCTCTATGATGATTTAATTTCTAAATTTAATCATCTTGGGGAACCACAGCGCTATACGATTACACAAAACATTCAAAACTTAGGAACTGAAGCAACGACGCAAATGAAAGAACTTTTAACCGCTATTATAAGCGGGTTAACAAATTTTATTAGTGCACTACCAACTACTTTAACTGTACTTGTTTTCGTTTTATTAGCCACTTTCTTCATTAGTTACGATTGGCATCGTCTTGCTCAGAAGGTAAGAAAGTTTTTGCCCAACCGTGTTCATGGCTATGGAAAAACTATTTTTGTGGATTTAAGAAAAGCTTTATTCGGTTTTGTTAAAGCACAACTTACACTCGTATCTATGACAACTGTTATTGTATTAATCGGACTTTTAATATTACGCGTACCATACGCCATTACTATCGCGATTATTACAGGGGTTGTAGATTTACTCCCGTATTTAGGAACAGGAGCTGTCTTCGTTCCTTGGGTTATATACGTATTTTTCACTGGCGACACTGCTTTCGCCATCGGTCTTCTCATTTTATACATCGTCGTGATTGTCCAAAGACAAATTATGGAGCCAAAGGTACTTTCATCTAATATCGGCCTTGATCCATTAGCAACACTGATTGCTCTATTTGTCGGCTTTAAGCTCTTTGGCTTCTTAGGATTAATCATCGGTCCAGTCACCTTAGTACTACTTAATACATTACACAAAGCTCGTGTATTCCATGATTTGTGGAAATATATTAAAGGCTCACCTTCAAAATAATAGTTTCTAATTCATACACAACAAAAAACTTACATGTAATCAGTGGGAAATTCCCACTGATTATTCCTTGTACTTATTTTTCATACTCATTACATAAAACAAGAGAATTGCACTCAAAAAAGATAATTCTCTTGTTTTTTTGCATAAAAAAACGCATATTTCGTGGTGTTTTTACATATTTATTCTGTTATCATTATAATTATTACTTACATTTATTACTTTTTATGTAAATGAATAAATATACAAAATGGCATAAAATGAGACTTAAACTGACTGTTTGCCTATTCTTATTTAACTTTTTTCATTCCAATTCATTCTTTTTTACATACAAAAACAATCTTAAGTTCAGATTCCCACTTTAAACACACTAATTCAGAGTTAACAACTCCCCAAATCACATATCCAATCGAAAAAATACACAACAAATACAACAAAGTAAAACTTTAATCTACAAGGATCCTATCCCCATCGATTATTAACCGTCACATTCGCCGCATGTTAAAACACATCTTTCATTAACTGAACTTTAACCACCCTCTCATCCTTTTACAGACAAAAAAATAGTGCTTAGATCGCTATAATCTAAGCACTATTTCTGCACAATAATAGTTGAGTTTTTTCTAAACTTCCATTCCATCCACTTCATAACAAACGGCTTCAATACAGCCCTCGTCACAGGGACAACAAAGATGAAACCTATTATATCCGTTACATATCCAGGAAGTACTAAAAGAATACCTCCTATAAAGATAAAAATACCATCTAAGACCGCTGCTCCTGGCATTTCTCCTCTATTCAACTTAGATTGAATCTCTCCAAGCACTTTAAACCCTTGTCTTTTCGCCAAATATACACCTACAACGCCTGTAAATACGATCATAGCGAACGTAGACCACAAACCTATTACATGACTCGACCCAATTAAGACTGTAATCTCAATAGCCGGTATTAAAATAAACAAGAATAGTAACCACTTCATAGTTCTACACTCCTTTCATATCCCATCACTTTAAACACCCTCACAACGTCCATATACACCATATAAAAGCCAAACGCAATTTCCCATCAAACTTCATAATAAATAGCTTTTAAAAGCAATTTCAGACGTTTTAAGCTAATTTTACCTCATTTTTGTGTAAAAAAAAGAGAAGGACTCCGATCCTTCTCTCCGTATTACTTATAGCACTTCCGCATGTCCATTATAAACAATTCCGCGTGCTGCATCAACTGTTACTTCTTGGCCATTTTTTAAAGTTGCTGTTACGCCGTTTACACCAACGATAACAGGAATACCGATTGATACACCTACAACAGCCGCATGGCTTGTTAGACCGCCTTCTTCTACAACTAGAGCAGCAGCTTTTTCGATTGCAGGGATCATATCTTTATCAGTGCTTGTTGTAACAAGGATATCACCTTCGTTTACGTTCGCTACAGCTTCAGCAGCTGTTTTCGCTACAACTACTTTACCTTTTGCAGCTTTACGACCGATTCCTTGTCCTTTAGCAACTTCTTCACCAACAACGTGGATTTTCATTAAGTTTGTTGTACCAGTTTCAGCAACTGGAACACCAGCAGTGATTACTACAGTGTCTCCAAGTCCGATTAGACCTGCATCCATACCTGTTTGAATCGCTGTATCTAACATTTCGTCAGTAGAAGCTGCGCGCTTCTCAGCCATAAATGCTTGTACACCCCAAACAAGCGCAAGACGACGTCCTACTTGCTCGTCAGATGTTACAGCTACGATTGGAGATTTTGGACGGTATTTAGAGATCATTTTCGCAGTATATCCACTTTCTGTTGGAGCTACGATTGCAGCTACATCAAGAGCAAGTGCTGTATGCGCAACAGATTGGCTAATTGCATCTGTAATTGTTGGAGTGAACTCTTTAATACGTTTTTTGAACATATCTTCATATTGTAATGATTTTTCAACACGTACTGCAATGTTAGCCATCATTGTTACTGCTTCTACTGGGTATTGTCCAGCAGCTGTTTCACCTGAAAGCATGATTGCGTCTGTACCATCGAAGATTGCGTTAGCTACGTCACTTGCTTCCGCACGAGTTGGACGTGGGTTACGTTGCATAGAATCTAACATTTGTGTTGCAGTAATAACTGGTTTACCTAACACGTTACATTTTTTGATTAGACGTTTTTGTACTAATGGTACTTCTTCTGGTGGAATTTCTACACCCATGTCACCACGAGCTACCATTAAACCGTCAGAAACTTCTAAGATTGAATCGATATTGTCGATACCCTCTTGGTTTTCGATTTTTGGTACGATTTGGATGTATTGAGCGTTATGCTCTTCTAGTAATTCACGGATTTCTAATACGTCAGCTGCTTTACGTACGAATGAAGCTGCGATGAAATCAACTTTTTGCTCGATACCGAAGATGATATCTTTTACGTCTTTTTCAGTGATACCAGGAAGCTTAATGCTTACGTTTGGTACGTTAACACCTTTTTTATTTTTTACAGTTCCGCTGTTAAGAACTTTTGTACGGATGTTTCCGTCAGCTTTTTCGATTACTTCTAGCTCGATAAGACCATCATCGATTAGAATGCGAGAACCTGGGTTTACATCGTCATAAAGACCAGCATAAGATACAGAGAACTTCTCTGCAGTACCTAATACTTGCTCAGTAGAAATAACAACTTCTGCACCTGTTACAAGCTCAGCTTGTCCGTCTACGAAGTCGTGAGTACGGATTTCTGGACCTTTTGTATCAAGTAAGATACCAACTGTTTTACCAGTTTTCTTTGAAGCTTCACGAATGTTTTTAATACGAGCGCCGTGTTCTTCATGGCTACCATGAGAGAAGTTTAAACGAGCAACGTTCATACCTGCTTCGATTAATTGCTCTAATTTTTCAATACTTTCACTAGCAGGACCTATAGTACATACAATTTTAGTTTTACGCATATTGCACCTCCGAAAATTATGAAACCGTTCCCAAATATCCGACATTACGCCGATTAGATGGATAATTCTTTAGATAATTGATACATATCTTTATCGATTGTATGCTTTTGAGCTAACGCTTCGATAATATCATGATCAACAAGTTTGTTATCTTGAATACCTACACAACGTCCACCTTTACCAGCAATTAATAATTCAACTGCTCTTGCACCAAGACGGCTTGCTAATACACGGTCTTGTGCACTTGGTGATCCACCACGTTGTACGTGACCTAATACAGTTACGCGAGTATCAAAGTTTGTTGCTTCTTCAATGTGCTTACCGATGTCAATTGCACTTCCAACACCTTCAGCTACAACGATAATACTGTGTTTTTTACCACGTTCACTACCGCGCTTCAGACGAGCGATAACATCTTCCATGTCATACTCTTCTTCTGGAATTAAGATTGTTTCCGCACCATCAGCTAAACCAGCCCATAATGCGATATCACCAGCGTGACGTCCCATTACTTCGATAACATATGTACGTTCATGAGATGTAGCTGTGTCACGAATTTTATCAATTGCATCAATAACAGTGTTTAAAGCTGTATCGAAACCAATTGTGAAGTCTGTTCCAGGGATATCATTGTCAATTGTACCTGGTACACCAACACATGGGAATCCTTGTTCAGTTAATTTTTTAGCGCCTTGGTAAGAACCATCTCCACCAATAACAACAAGTCCTTCGATACCGTGTTTCTTTAATTGCTCGATACCTTTTAGTCGTACTTCTGGGTCTTTAAACTCAGGACATCTTGCTGTATATAATTTCGTACCACCGCGGTGGATAATATCGCCAACAGAACCTAGTTCTAATTTTTCAATGTGACCAGAAATTAATCCAGCGTATCCATGGTAAATACCATATACTTCAATATCATGGAAAATCGCTTTACGAACAACTGCACGAATGGCAGCATTCATACCAGGTGAATCTCCACCACTTGTTAATACACCAATACGTTTCATTTGTACTCACCTCATAAAGATTATTTGCCTTATAATAAAATAACACGAAAAAATATAAAAATACAATGGAGAAGATGTGTCTTTTCATAATAAAAACGTGCATTCGCGAAGTGGAACGCACGCTTTTCTTATTTTATCCAAATGGAAGCGTTTGAAAACGAAACTTGCCCAATTTTCATATATTTTTCATAACGTTTTTCGATTAATTCATCTTTCGAAATTCCGTTTAATTGTTCAAAAGTTTTCCCTAGCATTAAATCTATATTTTCTGACTGTTTCAAAATATTACGGTGTGCTCCACCCTTTGTCTCTGGAATAATTTCGTCAATTACACCTAATTCTTTCAAATCCGCTGCTGTAATTCTCATCGCCTCTGCAGCTTCCTTTGCTTTTCCTGCATCTTTCCAAAGAATTGCCGCTGCACCCTCTGGCGTAATAACAGAATAAGTGGAATTTTCTAGCATATGAATATAATCTCCTACTCCAAGACCTAGTGCACCACCACTACCACCTTCGCCGATAACGATACAAATAACAGGCACCGTTAAGCCTGCCATTTCGAATAAATTGCGGGCGATAGCTTCACTTTGACCACGTTCTTCAGCGGCTTTACCAGGATAAGCTCCTTTTGTATCAATAAAACAAATAATTGGACGGTTGAACTTTTCCGCCTGCTTCATTAAACGCAATGCTTTTCGATATCCTTCTGGGTGAGGCATCCCAAAATTACGGCGAATATTTTCTTTCGTATCTTTTCCGCGTTGATGCCCGATTACAGTTACAGGCATCCCTTTATACTTCGCAATGCCGCCGACAATCGCTGCATCATCGCCAAATAGACGATCTCCATGACATTCAAAAAAATCAGTAAATAAGTGCTCAATATAATCGAGCGTTGTCGGTCGTTCTGCATGACGAGCAATTTGAACACGGTCCCACACTTTCATATTGCCGTATATATCTTCCTCTAAATTTTCTAGCTTGTCTTCCAAAATACGAATCTCCTCACTGAAGTCCATCTGGCTGTTTTTCGTATAGTCTTTCAGTTCACGAATCTTATTTCTTAGCTCAACAACTGGTTTCTCAAATTCTAGCTCTGCCATACAGCCATTTCCCCTCCTTGATGAACTTCTAAAATCTTACGAAGCGATTCTCTCATATCATCACGATGTACCACCGCATCTAATTGACCATGTTCTAGTAAGAATTCTGCCGTTTGGAAATCTTCCGGTAGTTTCTCACGCACCGTTTGTTCAATTACACGTCTACCAGCAAATCCGATCAGCGCCCCTGGTTCTGCAAGATTATAATCACCAAGTGAAGCGAAACTCGCTGAAACCCCGCCCGTCGTTGGGTGAGTCATAACAGAAATAAATAATCCTCCTGCATTACTATGCTTTTTCAAAGCTACGCTTGTTTTTGCCATTTGCATTAAACTTAATATCCCTTCTTGCATACGGGCACCACCCGAAGCAGTAAAGATAATAAATGGAACTTGTAAGTCGTACGCCTTTTCAACCGCACGGGCAATTTTTTCTCCTACAACAGAGCCCATGCTCCCCATTCGAAAACGAGAATCCATTACTGCAACAACAACAAGCATGTCATCAATTGTTCCTTCACCAGTTACAACCGCTTCGTTCAATTCAGTCTTTTTACGATCGCTCTCTAGTTTCTCTTCATATCCTGGAAACTCGAGTGGATTTAATGAAACCATTTCTTTGTCATACTCACGGAATGACCCTTCGTCCAATATACTATCAAGACGTTCCCATGCATTCATAGGATGATGATATCCACAATTCACACATACTTTTAAATTTTTTAGAAGCTCTTTCGTATACATGATTTTTTTACATTTCGGACATTTTGTCATAACGCCGTCTGGTACATCTTTTCGTACTTGTTCTGAAGGTATTGCAGCGTACTTTTTCTTTTTCACGAATAAATCTCTTAGCACAATTTGACCCCCTTCGTTGAGAGCTAAGGTTAGCGTAAGAAGAAAATTGGGCTAACACCAAAGTTTGATGTTAGCCTTATCTTCTCAATCTGTCTAATAACCTCACTCTTTACGTTTAACTTTAACCGCTACGCGATAGAATGTTTGTCATAACGTGTCATGGTCATTTCGACAAATTTTATACATTACGAGTGAAACTGTATATTCTCTACTAATTCATCGTAAATTTTTAGTGCATCATTTTCTTGTTTTTCTTCCAAAATAGCGTAAAGCTTTCTATACATATCGATAGAATCTCCTGAAACTTTACAAGAAAGAGTTGATACGTAATCATTTACGATCATCCAAATGCGATATAGTAAATAATTATCGACTTGTTCAATAAGTGTTTTAAAGAACGTTTGGTGAAGCATTGGAACTGAGTTTTCATTTCCTTCAAGCACTTGATGTAATTTACTTAGCACTTTAGAAAACGTTTCTTTCGGTAAATTACATACAATTCGAATCATATCTTTCTCAAGCAATCGTTTTGTTTGTAATAAATCACGAATTGTTTTCTCATCTTGCAGCAAGAACGGAGCAATCAATTGTACAAGACCGTTATCGTAAAAGTTTCGAATAAACGTCCCTTCACCACGTCTTGTTTCAATTAATCCTACAAGTTCTAAAGCACGCAACGCTTCTCTTACAGAGGAACGTCCTACGTTTAAACGTGAACTTAACTCACGCTCAGACGGCAAACGATCCCCTGCTATCAATCCATCCTCTTCCATAATGGAACGGATTTTTTTTACAATTTCGAGATATACTTTTGTATTTGATGATGTCAATGGAAATTCCTCGCTTATTCTTTACCAATCAGCGCTAATTGTTTTGTTTTCTCAGCAACTTCATTTGGATCTACTTGACGGCGAGCTACTCCTGTCTCCATTGCAGCTTTCGCAACGTAAGCTGCTACTTGAGGCGCTACACGCGCGTCAAACGGTGCTGGAATGATATAGTCTGCATTTAACTCATCTTCTGCTACAAGCTCAGCAATAGCTTGTACAGCTGCCATCTTCATTTCTTCGTTAATTTGTGTCGCATGTACATCAAGTGCACCGCGGAAAATACCAGGGAACGCTAGTACATTATTTACTTGGTTTGCGAAGTCAGAACGACCTGTTCCAACAACAGCTGCGCCCGCTGCTTTTGCCAATTCTGGCATAATTTCTGGAACTGGATTCGCCATTGCAAAAATAATTGCATCGTCATTCATTGTACGAACCATCTCTTCTGTTAATGCACCTTCTGCAGATACACCAATGAATACGTCCGCACCTTGTACAACATCAGCTAAAGAACCTTCGATACGATTCTTATTTGTATATTTTGCCACTTCATCCTTCACCGGATTCATACCTGTAGGACGACCTTCATAGATCGCGCCTTTACGGTCACACATAATAATGTCGCGTACGCCATAGCGATATAAAAGTTTAATAATTGCAATACCTGCTGCACCTGCGCCATTTGCGACAACTTTAATGTCAGACATTTTCTTTCCAACTAATTTTAGCGCGTTCACAAGACCTGCTACTGTTACGATAGCTGTTCCGTGTTGATCATCATGGAAGATAGGAATATTTGTTTCTTTTTTCAAACGTTCTTCAATAATGAAGCAGTTTGGTGCTGCGATATCCTCTAAGTTAACGCCGCCAAAAGTTGGCTCCATTAATTTTACAGTTTCAACAATTTTATCTACATCGTTTGTATTTAAGGCAATTGGGAATGCATCTACACCAGCAAAGCTCTTGAATAATACAGCTTTACCTTCCATTACTGGAAGAGATGCTTCAGGTCCGATGTTACCAAGACCAAGTACAGCCGTTCCATCAGTCACAACTGCTACCATATTTCCCTTCATCGTATATTCATATACCTTACTTTTATCGTCATAAATTTCTTTACAAGGTTCTGCAACCCCTGGAGAATATGCAAGACTTAAATCTTTTGCATTTTCTACTTTTACTTTTGATACAGTTTCTAATTTTCCTTGATGCACTTTATGCATGTGAAGTGCTTCTTCACGAAGTGTTGACAAACTATCCACTCTCCTCAAATTATTCTTGCTGATATCAATTTCTCCAAGTGGTCTGACCACGAACACTACTACTATAATAATCGAAGTGTAGGGAAATTGTCCATTATATTTTCACAACCACATTTTCTTCCCCGACAATTTCACGAAGTGCTCCTAAACATTCTTCACTTGGATGAATCGATAAACTTCGAGATAATTGTACCATTTTATGTTCCTTTTCATAATAAATTAGTACTTTCGCAAAACCCGAATAGTCAAACAATATTTTAGTAACCTGATTTAAAAGCTTTTTCTCATATTGAGACGGCAATTTCACGTAAACAGACGCATCTTTTTTTCCCTCATACACATCCATTTCTTCTAACGGATATAGTCCATTTACAATCCATTGCAGCTTATGATTTCTAAGCTCAATCATGCCGTCAACTAAAACAATTGCTCCTTCTTGTAACTTATCTGAGAAATGTATATACGTCTCGGGGAAAAGAACTGCTTCCATTTCATCATTTTGATCACAAAATGTAATAAATGCCATCTTTTGCAACTTTTTCGTACGAATCACTCTCACGCTTGTTATGTACACGATAGCTCTTTGTACTTTTTTCTTATGTCGCATCGCCTGAGCGAGAGTTGGAATTTCTAATTCTTTCGCTAACTTCACATACTGCGCTGTCGGATAGCTTGATAAATAAAAACCTAGTACTTCCTTCTCTTTATTTAACTGTTCAATAAAAGAGAGCTCTTCTCCTTGTACGTATTTTGATTTTGGAACAGCATCTCCTAAATCACGTGCAAGATTGGCATACTCTAACGCTCCTTTAAGACTTTTCCATAAATTCGTTCTCGAAACACCAAAATCATCAAAACATCCAGACCAGACGAACGCCTCTAAATTTCGCTCCGTTACAAACTTTGATGGCATGCGCAGACAAAATTCAAATAAATCTTCAAACATTTTTTTCTCTCGTTCTTCAATTAATGCTGTCACTGTAGCCATTCCGATGTTTCGAATGGAAAGTAAGCTGTAACGTATCGCATTTCCTTCTATTTGGAAATTGTAACCACTTCTCTGAAGAGACGGCGGCAAAACATGAAAACCTTTTCGCTTCGTTTCACGTATATACTGCACAATCTTATCTTCATTTCCAATTGCACTCGACAATAGTGCCGTCATAAATTCCAGCGTATAATTCGCTTTTAAGTAGGCAAGTTGATATCCAATCATACTGTAGGCTACAGCGTGACTTCGGTTAAAACCGTAATTTGCAAATCTTACAATTAAATCATAAATTTTCTCTGCCGATGTCTCGTCATAACCATTTTGTAAACAACCTTGCACAAAATGCTTACGTTCCTGATCTAAAATATCACGATTTTTTTTACTCACTGCACGACGTAATAAATCTGCTTCTCCGAGCGAGAAGCCCGCCAACTTCGACGCAATTTGCATAATTTGTTCTTGATATACAATTACACCGTATGTTCTTTCTAAAATCGGTTTTAAGTCCGGATGTAAATATTCAATTTTTCTTTTTCCGTGCTTTGATTCAATAAAGGTTGGGATTTGCTCCATCGGTCCTGGTCTATATAACGAGTTAACAGCAACAATATCTTCAAATTCATTCGGCTTTAACCCGCGAAGTACATTTCGCATACCACCTGATTCAAGCTGGAATACACCTGTTGTATCCCCTCTACCTAACAATTGGAATGTCTTTTCATCTTGAAGTGGTAAATTTCTTATATCAATTTCTTTTCCTGTTTTTTGCACGATAAACTTTATAATATTTTCAAGTAACGTTAAATTACGTAATCCTAAAAAGTCCATCTTGAGCAACCCAAGTTCTTCTAATGCATCAGCTGGGTATTGCGTAACATACACATCGTTATGCCCTTCTTGAATTGCAACACTTCCGGTTAATGGCTCTTGGCTCATAATAACGCCAGCTGCATGAATAGACGTATGACGCGGTAAGCCTTCTACACGTTTTGCAATTTCAAACACACGCTCATGCAAAAGGTTTCCTTGTATAAACTCACGGAGTGATTGCGATTCCTCATATGCATCTTTTAACGTTATACCAAGCTTTGATGGGATAAGTTTTGAGAATATGTCGATATCTCGCGGCGGAAGCCCCATTACACGCGCAATATCTCTAATTGCCGCTTTCGCTGCCAGCGTCCCGAACGTTACAATTTGAGCAACACGAAGCTGACCATATTTATCTTTCACATATCGAATCATCTCATCACGTCTTATATCTGGAAAATCGATATCAATATCTGGAAGTGTCACACGTTCGGGGTTTAAAAATCTTTCAAATAATAGATCGTATTCAATTGGATCAATATCTGTAATTTCTAATACGTAAGAAACGAGTGAGCCAGCCGCCGATCCACGACCTGGTCCTGTTAAAATATGATTTTCATGCGCGTACTTCATAAAATCCCAGACAATGAGGAAATAATCACTAAACCCCATGCTAGAAATCACGTTTAATTCATGATTCAAACGCTTTATATGTACTTCTTTCGGCGTACCATAACGTTTCTGCAATCCTTCTTCACAAACGCGGCGTAAATACATATCATTCGTTTCGTTAGATGGAACAGGGAATTTCGGTAATTGATTTACATGAAACGGTATTTCTACTCTGCAACGTTCTGCAATTTCTACTGTGTTATAAATCGCTTCTTCTACGTGAGAAAATAGTGCTTCCATTTCATCTGATGATTTTAAATAATATTGATCTGTTTTCAGCCTCGGTCTATCTGGATCTGTCATTTTCGTTCCACTTTCAACAGATAATAAGCATTCATGAACAAGTGCGTCACTTTGATTGATGTAGCGTACATCATTTGTTGCGACGACTGGAATATTTATCTTACTTATAAATGCAGGTAATTTCTCTTGCAGAAGCAGTTCATCTTGAATCGCATGATGCTGTAAACTCATATAAAAATTGCCGAACATATTTTGATACATACGAGCTACTTCTTCGGCTTGACTCTCTTTGTCTTCTAATAATAATTGTTCGATTTCCCCATCTTTACCTGGTGAAATAGCAATTAATCCTTTCGCATAATGTGCAAGCCATTTCTTAGGAATACCTTCTTTTGACTTCGTCATAATGCTACTAGAGATCTTTAATAAATTTTGATAACCTATTTCATTTTCAGCAAGTAAGACAAGCGGATAAGACTTTTCTTCTTCTTCACTAAAAATAGAAGCTGTTAAGCCGATAATAGGATGTATACCATGTTTCTTACATGCTTTATAAAACGGAATAACGCCATACATCACATTTTCATCCGTAATAGCAAGTGATGAATAACCGAGCTCTTTCGCCCTAACTACAAGTTCATCAATTTTACAAGCACTTTTTAATAAACTAAAAACGGTTTGACATTGTAAATGCACAAACTTCACTGTTGTACCCTCTCTTTACCTATTTGACTACTTTTATTATAGGTGAAGAGGAAAGAGGAAATCAAAACATACTTCTTATACTTTGTCCATATATATGAAGAAGAAAGGGGAATGACGATGGATGTAAGAGAACACACTTTTTTCTCTCTGCTTATTATTAGTTATTTTATTGCCTTTGGGGTTATACTTGGTGGTTCATTAATTGGTGGATTTGGTGCATTTCTTATCGGAAAACCAACTCTCACTTACATTAATCAATTCGCCCAAAATTTAAGAATTTGGGCACTCGTTGCAGCGATTGGCGGAACATTTGATACGTTTTATAGTTTTGAAAGAAGTTTCTTTGGCGGGGATATGAAAGATATCGTAAAACAAATTCTCCTTATTTTTTTCGCAACAGGTGGTATGCAAACTGGTCTTATTATTATTAAATGGCTAACGCAGGAGCATGTATGAGAGTACCAAGTGCCAATACAGCGAAAAGATGGTACTTAGTTTTAGCTGGCGCTGCTGTTGGAGGTGTGTTGAGCTGGTTTATTTTTTTGTACATATACGGTGTTTTTCAAGAAGAACAAGCTAGTAAAATAGCAGAACAAAGAGAAATTATAGAAAAACAAGAAGCAAAGCTCCACGTCCTTCTCGAAGATCAAGAAAAATTGAATACTGAAAATAAACGGCTCTTAACCATTCAAGAGATTAAAATAAAACTTATAAATCGAGAAAAATACGATTTAGACAATCTTACACTCGAAAATATGACTACATCTATCCATAATGACCTCCAGCATCTTTTAACGAAAAACATACAAAGTATCGCAAAAAATAAAGACCTACTCAAAAAAGTAATCGAAAACAAGACGTACAAACATTACGATCGGCTATACCGTTTTAAAGTCGATACAATATCTTTTGATACCGTGCTTGAAATTAGCATTACGATAGAGAAAGAAAAATAAAGTGAAACTTTAATCAGTGGGGGTTTTCTTCATCCCCCACTGATTATTAGTTGAACCAATCGGGCTTTTATGGGCAGTTGATCCTCACCTAACTTCTTTGCTTTCGCTGAAATTTGAGGTGGGGGTCTTACTGCCCATTAAAGCGGGATAAAGAAGGAGGGCTTTAGCGCCACTCCTTCTTTTCGTTCTAACATATAATTTCTTATTTACAAATCTCACGTAAATCAGCAAATAGACGATCCGCTTCTTCCCAAGAAGATGCTTTTGCACCAGAAGCCATCGGATGTCCTCCACCGTTATATTGCATTGCTAATTTATTTATAACTGGTCCTTTTGAACGAAGGCGAACACGAATCACATCGTCTTCCTCTAAAAATAGAACCCATGCCTTTAATCCATCAATATTACCAAGTGCTCCAACAACGCCAGATGCCTCAGAAGGAAGTACATCAAACTTTTCTAATACTTCTTTCGTTAATTTAATGTAAGCTGCTCCTTCTTCTACCATCGTAAAGTTTTGTAAAATATAACCGTTTAAACGAGCGATTTTTTCTTTTGTTTTATACATTTCATTGTATAAATCTGTGAATTTCACATCCATATCAACAAGCTCACTTACGTAACGAAGTGTTTTCGCTGTTGTATTCGGGAATAAGAAACGACCTGTATCCCCAACAATACCTGCTAAAATAAGACGAGCTGCTTCTTTTGTTATTTGTAATCCTTTATCTTTTCCATAATTATAAAACTCATAAATCATTTCGCTTGTAGAACTTGCTGTCGTATCTACCCACGTAATGTCTCCGTATGGATCTTCATTTGGATGATGATCAATTTTGATTAACATCTTCCCTTTTGTATAGCGTTGATCGTCAACACGTTCTTGATTTGCTGTATCACAAACGATAACAAGCGCATTTTCGTATACACTATCTTCAATATCATCCATTACTCGTAAATATGCTAATGACGGTTCATTGTACCCAACCGTATAAATATTTTTCTCTGGAAACGATTCTTGTAGAATTGTACTAAGACCGCCTTGTGAACCTAACGCATCTGGATCCGGACGCACATGGCGATGAATAATAATTGTATCAAACTCTTTCATTGCTCCTAAAATTTGCTCATGCATATGTATAATCTCCTTTTTATTCAACTTCTTCACTTCAACGTGCAGTAAAAGCCCAATAAATGTAGGCTAATCATTAGCGCGCGGAAACATCCCCACACTAATGAAAGTCTCACTTTATCCTCCATTATAACGGAAAGTATTTCATACATGCGAACAATTGCTTTATAATAAAAGTTAGAAAGTTTAGATATTTTTTTCTCCACTATTATTTTTCATAAAACGATGGGAGTGTGCATGATGCCAGTATTAGTCTTCTGTATTATCGTCTCATTTATGTTGTATCTCTTCTACAAAACAAAATACTTTCGTACAAACCGCCCAATGGAGAAAGGTTGGCTCTCAGGAAAATCCGCAATGGCACTCGGTTCATTCGTCTTATTCTTCGGGATAAACCAATTCTTTTTAGAACTTTCAACCGCTCGTATTATCGTTGGTGTTTTATTTGTTCTATTTGGTAGTGCAAGTGTATTTAATGGATTTCGCCAATATAAACACTTCTTACCATTAGCAGTTGAAGAAGCCGAAGTCTATGAAACAACGTAAAAAAGCATCAACATTGTGATGCTTTTTTACGTCCTCTAACTTTTAAAATCATATATGCAACAAACGCAGAAGGGATATTGAATGGGTTGCCTTGCACATGAAGGTGTAATTGTTCTTCCCCAAAAGACATTTTTTCATATAGCTCTCGCTGAGATAATCCTGTTTTTTTCTTTTTTTCATGTAAACCTTGTAAGTATAAATATTGAATTGGTATCATTATAAGAAAGTAAAATAGTGCGATACTACCAAAAAAGAGTACTGTTGATGACATAATGCATACCACCTTCCTAAAATCCATTTTCTTACAATATAATCATAACATAATATACAACCTAAATGAATTACTATTCTGTCTTTTCTTTATATAACTGTTTCTCCACATAACTCTTTTTCAGCATACTGAACATATCGCCGAATAAAAGCGCCAGGATCTTTTCTAATAGGTTCAATATCAAGCCTTAATGGTATTTTTCCAGCCATATAAAAGATTCTTGAAGCAGTTCCAAGTCGAATGGCTAGTTCTGAAATATGTTCCCCATATCCCATCATAAAATTCACCCATGCATCTTCTAACTGTCCCGAAGCAATTAAATGCAATCTCGGAACACCAATATCAAACTCTTTATACCCAAATCCACATTCATCAAAATCGAGTAAATACCAATCCTCTTTGTCTACAAGAATATTTCCAAAATGCATATCTCCGTGAACAAATTGTTTTTCTCTCAATTGAATTGAGTTTGTGAGTTCTTGTATTCTTTCTGCAATTCTCAAGCATTTATTTTTATCCTCATAAGATAAAAAAGAAGTATTTAATAAACATTGTAAAGGCTCATGAATCATCTTTTTTTCGCTATATATAGGTCTTTCATAACCTCTCCAAGTTTGCGGCACAATTTTAAGCACTCCATTTGTTTTTTCATGAAACATTCGCATGAATGATCCAAGCTTTTCATAATCTTTATCCTTTGGTTCTATAATTTCACTTCCGTTTATAAACCTAAAGACAACAAAATACTGAATACTTCTCTCATCTTTCATAACAGATGTGATCCAATCACCATCTTTATTTACAACTACTTCTGGTACTAACATTGGTTTTTGTATCGCTATTAACCAATGTATTTCAGCTTCTATTTGCTCGGCTGTATAACGACCTTCTCTATACTGCCTCACTACAAATTTATTTTTGTCCGATTCAAATATATATGTTTGATTTTCTCCCCCATGCAATAATGAAACTTTCGTAAAACTATTTAAATTATATTGCTTACATAACCATTTTTTAGTGTGAAAATCCATTCCTATCCCCCTAGTTCGTATAGTGAAGCATAGTAATAATTAATAGCTTAAACTTTCTTATCGAGTAATCACCAATTTTCTATCCGTACCGATACATATCCTGCTATTTTTTTACTTCTCTACCCGAGCCCTTACGTAGCTTAAATAATAAATTCAAAACAAAATAAAACAAAATAAAGTTAAAGAAAAAGCCTAAGGGATGAAACGAAATTTCCCATCCGCCATAATAAACAAATGTTTCAGCTGGTACACCAAAGTATAGAAAATCGCCCTTATTTTCTCCAGCTGTAGAGATAAAGGAACAAACAATAGCGAAAATCAAACTTACTACATACAATTTCTTTTTCTTTGTATCCATTCTTCTATGTGTTAACACATGAAAAGTTATTGCAAATACTGCCCCTAAAAAGAGAATTATTACTCCCATTCGACACCCCCACAATTATTGTTCAAGCACCTTCAAGTGATTGCATGCCCATACTTATAAATATGAAACAGAACTTGGTAGATTCAGTTGCTAACTAAATTTAAAAACTCCCTATTGTAGCGTTCTAAAAAAAAATGGAACAAACCAAAGCGGCTTGCTCCATCTTTTTATTTATCAATTAACTGCACCATAAGTAACGCTTTTCCAACAACATTACCTTCATGATGTACTTCTACATCAACCTTACCAAATTTACGTCCAATTTCTAATACTTTCGGATGAACGGATACAACATTGTCAATTTGAACTGGTTTTACGAAATAAATTGTTAAGTTCTCAACAATTAAATCACTCTTCTTTTGCGCACGAATAACGCGATTCGTTGCTTCCGTCACAATCGTTGCGAATACACCGTAAGATAGCGTTCCGATTGAATTCGTCATTTGCGGTGTCACTGAAAATTGGTATAAGTGTTCATTTTTCGCTTCTTTCGGCGTCATAAATTGATTCGTTACAATATCATCGATTGTTTCGCCGACTTGCGGTTGACGCTGAATCATTTGCAACGCCTGAAGTACATCTTGACGGCTAATAATACCTTGCAACTTATTTCCTTCATCAACAACAGGAAGTAACTCAATACCTTCCCATACCATCATACGCGCCGCAGCTGCGACAGACATTTTTCCATTTACCGTAATCGGATGCTTTGTCATCACTTTATCAATTGGTGTTTCTTTCGCTACACCGATCATATCTTTTGAAGTTACAATACCTAATACCTTTTTATTTTCATCAACAATCGGATATCTTCCGTGCATCGTCTCTTCGTTATACGCATGCCATTGCTGCACTGTATCATCTGGCTTTAAATATAACGTTTCTTCAATTGGCGTTAAAATATCTTCAACGAGTACAATTTCTTTCTTAATAAGCTGATCGTAAATCGCACGGTTAATTAATGTTGCAACTGTAAATGTATCGTAACTACTTGAAATAATCGGCAGTTTTAATTCATCTGCTAATTTCTTCACATGATCTTCCGTATCAAATCCGCCCGTAATTAACACCGCAGCTCCAGTTTCTAACGCTAGTTGATGTGCGTTCGTACGATTACCGACAATAAGTAAGTTTCCAGCTTCTGTATAGCGCATCATCGCTTCTAATTTCATTGCTCCGATTACGAATTTATTTAACGTTTTATGTAGTCCTTCTCTGCCTCCAAGTACTTGACCATCGACAATGTTAACGACTTCTGCATATGTCAGCTTTTCAATATTTTCTTTCTTCTTTTGTTCAATTCGAATTGTTCCGACACGTTCAATCGTACTAACATACCCTTTATTTTCTGCATCTTTAATTGCACGATAAGCTGTACCTTCACTTACACTCAAATCTTTTGCAATTTGCCTTACAGAAATTTTATGCCCTACTGGCAGGCTATTAATATGTTCTAAAATTTGGTTATGCTTGGTAGCCAAATGGTTTCACCATACTTTCTTTTCCCTAAATTCTTCATGTGTTGTATTTTCAGTATACTATATTTTCAAAACTGTTACACTCTCTCTTTATATATCTGTACTATTTTTTTTATAACAAAATACGCCTTACATTACACCACCGCTTCCATTACAACAATGTAATGGTATTGTCATCTCGTTCGATAGTTTGTCCAGCCGCTTCCATATACAATGAAGACAAGAAATAAAACAAAGGAGCGGATACATGATGAAAAAATTATTAGAAGTTGTAGGTGCTGTATTTTTAGCTTTCGTAGACGGGAAAAAAGTTGCAATGGAATTGAATGAAACACCTGAACAGCCACTTCCAAAAAGAAAAGAATCATCAAAACAAGTACAACCTTTACAAGCTGTTCTACACACGTAAAAAACCCTTCACTTGTCTTTTCAAATGAAGGGTTTCTTTTCTATAGTGTAATACTTTCTCCAGCTTCTAATACTTTCCCTGTACAATTTTGTAGCTTTTCTACAAATTGATATGGATCTTGTTCAATTACTGGGAACGTATTGTAATGCATAGGTACAACAGTTTTCGCCTGAACCCATTTTGCTGCTAAAACAGCATCTTCTGGTCCCATTGTGAAATTATCACCAATTGGTAAAAATGCTACATCAATGTTATTTAATTCCCCAATTAATTTCATATCAGAGAATAGAGCGGTATCCCCTGCATGGTACAAAGTCTTCTCTTCTGCTGTAAATAAAATACCCGCTGGCATACCTGTATATGTAATCGTCTTATTTTCTTCATCAATATAACTAGAGCCGTGGAATGCTTGTGTAAACTTCACTTTTCCGAAGTCAAATTCATGTGAACCACCAATATGCATCGGATGTGTTTTTACACCTTGCCAACTTAAAAATGTCGCTAGTTCAAATGGTGCCACTACAACTGCATTATTTTTCTTCGCAAGCTCTACTGTATCTCCAACATGATCACCATGTCCATGCGATAAAAGAATCGCATCTACTTTTACATCTTCAGCCTTTAAATCTGTTTTCGGATTTCCTGTTAAAAACGGATCAATTAAAATTACTTTTCCATTCGTTTCAATCTTTACAACTGAATGCCCATGATAAGATACTTTCATTATTACATTCCTCCCCTTATTACATTCTCACTTTTTATTCTACATGATTTTTCAATTCCCTGTCTTTTCTAACATCGATTTACTTGTCATAACGCTTTCTTCCGAGTTAAAGTTATATTTGTAATTAAATATCTCGGGGGTGCCAATCGATGAATGCTAGATTAGAAAATTTAATGCAATGGCTAAAAGAAAAAAACGTTGAAGCTGCGTTCTTAACTTCTACACCGAACGTCTTCTACATGACAAACTTCCACTGTGAACCACACGAAAGACTTCTTGGTATGTTTGTATTCCAAGAGAAAGAACCTATTTTAATTTGCCCTAAAATGGAAGAAGGCCAAGCACGTAACGCTGGCTGGGCACATGAAATTATCGGTTTTACTGATACTGAC
Source organism: Bacillus cereus group sp. BfR-BA-01408 (assembly GCF_022663305.1). Taxonomy (NCBI): domain Bacteria; kingdom Bacillati; phylum Bacillota; class Bacilli; order Caryophanales; family Bacillaceae; genus Bacillus; species Bacillus cereus group sp. BfR-BA-01408. The sequence goes on from NZ_JAKUFF010000028.1 coordinate 29,657, forward strand.
AGACCATGGGATATGATTGCAAAAGCAATTAAAGACCGCGGTATCAATGCAAATGCAGTTGCAATTGAAAAAGAACATTTAAACGTAGAGCGCTACGAAGAATTAACAAAACTATTCCCAAATGCAGCTTTCACGTCAGCTGAGGAAAAAGTTCGTGAACTTCGTTTAATTAAAGACGAAAAAGAACTTTCTATTTTACGCGAAGCAGCTAAAATGGCAGACTATGCTGTTGAAGTTGGTGTAAATGCAATTAAAGAAGATCGTAGCGAACTAGAAGTATTAGCAATTATTGAACACGAATTAAAAACAGAAGGCATACATAAAATGTCATTTGATACGATGGTATTAGCAGGTGCAAACTCTGCCCTTCCACACGGTATTCCAGGTGCAAACAAAATGAAACGCGGCGATTTCGTACTATTTGATTTAGGCGTAATCATTGATGGTTATTGCTCTGACATTACACGTACAGTAGCATTCGGTGACATTTCTGAAGAACAAACTCGCATTTATAACACTGTACTTGCTGGACAACTACAAGCAGTTGAAGCATGTAAACCAGGTGTTACACTTGGCGCAATCGACAACGCTGCTCGTTCTGTTATCGCAGATGCAGGTTACGGCGACTTCTTCCCGCACCGCCTTGGTCACGGACTTGGAATTAGCGTGCACGAATACCCAGATGTAAAAGCTGGTAACGAATCTCCATTAAAAGAAGGTATGGTCTTCACAATCGAGCCAGGTATTTACGTACCAAACGTAGGTGGCGTTCGTATTGAAGATGATATTTACATCACAAAAGACGGATCAGAAATTTTAACGAAATTCCCGAAAGAATTACAATTTGTAAAATAACAAAAAGGCAGCTTGAGTGCTGCCTTTTTCTATTTCCGCTTTAAAACCATCTTCTCCTCATACTTATCATCCCATTTAATCACAATCTCTATCGGTTCATCTTTAGATAGAGGCGCGCAACTTACACAAGAAGACTTCATTTCAATCCTTGCTCCTTTATGAACTTCTGACGTTTGTGTCATTGTACGAAACGTTTCACTAATAGAAATCTCCAAATTTTTGAATTCTGTATTCCCATCCCCGCCCTTATACTGAAACGTAAACATTCCATCTTCACTGTCATCCTTAATATATCCTTTATATTGCCCCGTCCAACTTTTGCTCTCGCTTGAAAAAGTAACATACCAAATCGAACAACTCCCTAAAAAGAAAATACTAATGAAAAAGAATAATGCTCTCTTCATCATGCCCCTCCATTCAAAAGCACTTATTTATTGTCTATTCCTTCCTCTTATTATACTATTAAAATACAGAATTTTCTAAAATAGGAGGTTTATATGTTACAACAACAGTTAGAAGAACTTCGTAATAATAATTACATCATAGATAACACACTTCATATTGATTCTTTAAGTTCCAGCATGCTTGAGCATATCGGTGTTACTGATAGCTATTTAAGAGACAAACTTATTTACTCTACTTTTTATCATCTCATCAAGAAGGACTACCTTTCACACACACAATTACAAAAACTATTATTAGAAAGCATCGGTGAAAAATTTTTATTGTATAAGATTTATTCAAATGACGAAGATGCTGTATTTACCCGTTCATTTACAACATTATTAATCGCGCTCATTATTGATGCCGATACAAATCATAATTTCTTATCACAGAATGATATTTTAAATGTAAAAGATCAATTAATTCTATATATGAACAATGAACATGATTTCCGGGGATATGTGCAAGACCACGGCTGGGCACATAGTATCGCTCATGCTTCCGATACATTGGAAGCGCTTGTTCGTAGTCCTAAATTGGAAACTTTATATTACGAGGAAATATTACAAACTTTATTAAACAAAGTTTGTGTCCATTCCATCTATTACAAATATGAAGAAGATGAACGTATTGTTTATCCAATTGTCGCAATGCTGCAAAATGGCTTAAAAGAAGAAGTACTCCTATTAGCCCTTCATGAATTAGTAGCTCAATTACCCGTCAAAAAACAAACATTACATATTGAATCATACGAGTTTCTATACGGAAATATAAAATCTTTCTTACGCAGCTTATTTTTCAGACTGCGCAAGCTTTCTATATGTGAAGAAACTGAATGTGAAGTTGAAAAATTGCTACAAGAACTTCCAAAATATTATTAAAAAAAGAAGGCCACTTAAAAAGTGCCTTCTTCTATTTCACTAATATTTAATTGAAATTTCACGATCCAAACTGAGAAAAGGTGGACAAGAAGCGCAAACGCCATACATGCTCCGCTTAAAAAAGTTAGTATAGGATGCGAATACACGTGCCCTAATCCATAAGATATTGCCACGAAAAACATTGTTATGTAAATATAAATTGCTCCATGTATTTGCCTCATATAAACCTCCTTTTCACATAGTATACCATAAATTTTCTGATTATTCACATTAATAGACTGTAATTAATATTTCTCAACTGTTACACCTCTAACAGCAGCCTTAATATATGGTGCTCCTTGTAAACTTTGTAAATCCTCTGTTTTTCCTGTTACAACTACACCTTATATTGGCAGGTCTTTTGGTTTTCTGTTTTTTATTTCTTTATAGTTTGTCCTAAAAGATTCTCAATATCCCACTTTTATTTTCACTTAAAGATATCCAAATACAGCTTTCTAAATGTTTATTATAATAAAAAGCACATCTATTTTGATGTGCTCTACGCATATACTTTAGTAACATATGAATCATTTTTTGAAACAAAAACTCCCACTCATCTCTCCCCACACTATAGTTATGACTTAGTCGCCATAATAATTGAACGAGGATAAAACCCCAGCTTTTCATAAAACAATACAGCTTCATTCCCGTACACTACTGTTAATTCAATTTCATCTATCTTCTTCGCTTTAAACCATTTCACTGCACTATTCATTAATTTCAAACCAAATCCGTTTCTTCGGTATTTTTCATCAACGAATAAAACTTCAATCTTCCCACTTGCTCTTTTACTATACGCTATACAAAATCCTAATATATCATCTGTTTCCGACTCAACTAATAATTCAATTCTATATTCTCTGTACTTTGAATTTTGTTTATAATTTTCAATACGTTCCTCAAATGTCATTCTTGGATAATCACCAGAAAAATATTTTGATTTACTGTTATGATATTCATGCAATTTATTTAAAGGTTCTCTTACTATTTCTATTTCATCGAGAGTGATATATTTATTATTAATTCTCATCATACAGCATCTCCAATAATATATATTCCAACCAAAAAGATGACCATGTTACGGTTACAAAATACCAATCTATTATTTCATCGCTTCCTTCACAACTTCTTGAATCATAACGACTTCTGTTTTCATATCAACAGCGGGTGCTTCTTCATCAATACATTCATACCAAAATTCCAAATGCTTTTTATCAATTTCATGATGAGAATTTTCGACAAGAGCCCCGCCTTCTCCTTGCACAGAATACCAATATAAGTACTCTTCTCCATCTCTTATTTCCCGGAAAATTGTCTCAACGTACATCTTTTCGTCGTTTAATGTCAAAAGTACTTCTTTCATATTGTCATTAAGAAGCTGCATCCATTCATCTACACGATGACTTTTACCAGGCTTTACTTTAAATCTCGTTAATTCCACATTCATTTTTATTCCCCCGTTTTCTTCCGTACAAATAATCTATATTCTATTGGATTATGAAAACTTAATTTGCTAGCTAATTTTCGCGAAGAAATATTGTCTACATAACAATCCCAGCACGGTGTAATATCATTTTGCATGCAATGTTCAATGAACCGTGTTGCAACAGCTTGGGCTAATCCTTTCCCTTGATATGCTTTATGCGTCACAATATCAATTTCAGCGAATCCATTCCCACTAAATATTGAAACACATTCCGCTACAATCATTCCCTCTTGTTCTATACAAAATCCAAAACCACCGTTTAAAAATGTTTCTTTTGATCCCCAATATTCTTTGTAATACTCCTCTGTAAATTCACTGCTTCGTTCTATATCTCTTCTATCAATACGCTTCACTTCATATGTATTTTTGTTACAATCTCGTTTTCTCCCTTCAAAGGTTACACTTTGAAATTTCATTCGCGGAATGTTTCGAAGTACATGACTAAAACGCTCTTCTATCATCATTTCCCACTCGTCACTCGAAGTAAACAATGTAAATCTCTTCTCTGTTTTTTCAATAGACGTTTTTATATACGAAAATAAATCTTCGTTATAATTTTGATCATCCGTATGACCAAATACATAATAAATGCCATTCGCTGTACGAATTAGTCCTGCTGTTAACTTCTCGTTTACAAAAACCTCACCATCTATCATTTGATCACATACCGCATAAGCAAACGTCGTCGTTTTTGTATGACTTTCTAAAATCGGAAGGATTTTTCTATACTCGGCTACAGATAATTTTTTCATAATTGCTCCACTTTAATCGTATCCGCCTCTATATTTTCAAAACAAAGATTTACCGTTCTCTTTAATGCTCTCGTTCTATGAATCGTACATGCCGGAATTAAAATAGAATCATTCGGCTTTAATACCGCTGTTTCTCCATCTTCAAAATCAATAAGTAATTCTCCCTCTAACACAATAAATAATTCATCCGAATTAGAATGATAGTGCCAATCATATTCACCAGTAAATACAGCGATTCGTAAGCAATGACTATTCACATTTGAAACGACGAAGTTTTTATGTTGATCTTGAATGTCTTTTGTTAATTCTAATAAATTCACAGTCTCCATATTTCGTCCCACCCTTTCATTAATCGTTCTTCTGAAAAAACTAATTTAATCTCCACCACCTCCGCAATCTCCTCCGCCATCACTTGAGCTACTACAATCACTGCTACTGTAGTCACCGAATCCACTTGATGAATTTGAGGCGTATGAAGATTTTTTGCTCATTTTTCTTTGCTTATCTTTCTTACTTTCATGACTAGGCCATACTTTATTAAATAATATAAAGAATAAGATTCCTTCTACCATAACAAGTGTAACGCCAAAAATACCTTCAATAAAATTAGGGGTGATCCCCAAACTTTTAACCATTCCGCATAAAAACACACAAAAAATTACGTACAAGAACATACAAATATACCGAAATGTTTTCTCTATCATAATGACTATTTTTTTAGAAAGAGGTATGTTCTGTTCCTGTTTTTTCTTTATATACTTTTGTCTCTTTGCTTGCTTTTTCCTCCTCTTTTTGCTTCCCACCCAATCCCCTCTTTTGACTTTCATTTTTCATTTAATTCCAAATTATCACAAAAAATAACATTATAACAAGCTATATTTCACGTAAAGTTTTATTTACTTTTTGTAAAGTTTTATTTACTTATTACCTAAAAATGGATATAATAAATGTAACAAATTTACAAAAAGGAGACTTTGTATATTTGATTAAAAATAAGGTAAAACAATTCCGCGTCGTTAGAGACATCACCCAAGAACAATTAGCTTCCTCTGTTCAAATCACTAGACAATCCCTCATCGCTATCGAAAAAAACAAATACAACCCAAGTTTAGAATTAGCATTGAAATTATGTGAGTTTTTCAACTGTAAAGTAGAAGATTTATTTCAATTAGATAAAACTGGGGAGGAAAAAGAATGAAAAATACTTTTAATCAAAAGTTCATTTCGCATCTTACCATTTTGCTGTTAGGTTCAGCTCTTCTTTATTTCAATAGTAATGACGAAGAAAAGATTAGTTCTGTCCTTTTATTCGCTGGCGTATACATACTCTTCTCTTTGATACTATTCGTAGTGAAACGAATATTCTTTAAGACAAAAAAGACCGATGCAGAGAAATATCCATTACCTGAGATGGATGAAAGAATCGAAAAGATGAGTTTAAAACTTATGGCACAAATTTTCGGTCTCTCTCATTTAGTCGGATCTGCGATACTATTTATTTTATATATCACTGACAAAAACTCGATGATACGAGTTGAGTATGCCTTATATTACTTGTTCGGCATTCTTTTCTTTACAATGATGTTCGGATTGAAAATTGTAAAGAAACTAGACAATTAATCTAAACAAAAAGCCCCTCCTTGCGTAAGGAGGGGCTTACATGTATTTCTATTATGATAAAGCAGGAGCTTTTTCAAGTAGCTCTTTCGCATCAGCGTATTGTAAGCCGTGAGCTTCTGCAACTGCTTCGAATGTTACATATCCATCTAATGTGTTAATACCTTTTAATAATGCAGTGTTGCCTAGGCAAGCTTCTTTGTAGCCTTTGTTCGCAATTTGTACTGCATATGGTACTGTTACGTTTGTTAATGCAAGAGTTGATGTACGTGGAACCGCACCTGGCATATTAGCAACTGCATAATGAACAACGCCATGTTTTTCGTAAGTCGGGTTGTCATGAGTTGTAATACGGTCAGTTGTTTCAAAAATACCACCTTGGTCAATCGCGATATCTACAACGACAGAACCTGGCTCCATTGATTGAATCATTTCTTCTGTTACAAGTTTTGGCGCTTTTGCACCTGGGATTAATACTGCACCAATAACAAGGTCAGATTCTTTTACAGCTTCTGCGATGTTGTATGGATTAGACATTAACGTTTTTACTTGGTTACCGAAAATGTCATCTAATTGACGAAGACGTTCTGCACTTAAGTCGATGATTGTTACATCTGCACCTAAACCTACTGCAATCTTCGCTGCGTTTGTACCAGCTTGACCACCGCCGATAATTGTTACTTTGCCGCGTTTTACCCCTGGAACGCCTGCAAGTAAAATACCTTTACCGCCCTTATTTTTCTCAAGGAATTGTGCACCGATTTGTGCAGACATACGACCTGCTACTTCACTCATAGGTGCAAGTAATGGTAATGAACGATTGTCTAGTTGTACTGTTTCGTATGCAATTGATACAACTTTATTATCAATTAATGCTTTCGTTAATTCTGGTTCTGGAGCTAAGTGTAAGTATGTGAATAAAATTAAACCTTCGCGGAAATAGCCGTATTCACTTGCAACTGGCTCTTTTACCTTCATAACCATATCTTGATTCCATGCTTCTTCAGCAGTTTCAACAAGTTTTGCACCAGCTTGTACGTATTCTTCATCCGTAAAGCCAGATCCTAAACCTGCTCCTTTTTGAACAAAAACTTCATGACCATTTTGTACTAAATGTACTGCTCCCGCTGGCGTCATTGCCACGCGATTTTCATTGTTTTTAATTTCTGTTGGAATACCGATACGCATGATTAGTTCCCCCTTGAGTTATGAAATGACCCCTGAATCATTTTTTAAAGCGCTTTCTACGCTCTTATATTTTAACATAATATCTCAATATTTGACAAAAAATAATACAAGTTTTCCGATAGATTTAATCTTACATGAAAGGACAGTATTATCCGCACCTCTTTGCATACAGGATAAACTGTCCAATTATTCGAAACTTCACTTTATTTTTCTCTATCGATGTCTATGAATAACATCTACTGCACCCGTTACTTCAATAATTGTGCCAGTAATCATATCGGAATCGTCTTCACATAAAAACGAAATCGTTCTTGCGATATCTTCGCCTGTTCCAGATCTACCAATTGGTGTGTTACGTTCTTTCAACTGACGTGCTTCTTGAATTGTCGCTTCTTTCATTTCACCAATAATATCACCAGGACATACCATATTTGCAGTAATTCCATATTCTGCTTCTTCGTAAGCAACTGTTTTCGTTAATGAAACAAGTCCTACTTTCGCTGCGGCAAAAGCTGAACGATAAATCCATCCCGGTGCGCTATCTGCCCCTTGGAATCCGTAATTAATAATACGGCCAAAGTTCTGTTTTCTCATAACTGGAACGACAAGTTTCAACAAATGAAATACCGCTGTTAAATTACCCTGAATCATTTCATTCCATTCATCTTCTTCATAATCGACTAACTTTTTTCGTTCAAATACATATGGACCAGCATTATTAATTAAGAAATCAATTTTGCCAAAACGGCTTATCGCTTCTTCTACTATTTTATGTAAATCTTCCTTTTTCGTGACATCCGCTTGCACGAATTGTAGACGCTCTTCCATATTTTTATATGTTTCTTTCATCTTTTCCATAGCCGTGATATCGCTATGATATGTTACTGTTACTGAATAGCCTTTAGCCAATAATTTTTCTGTTACTTGCTTTCCTAAACCTTTCGTACCGGCTGTAATGAGCGCGTGTCTCACAAAACGGCCCCCTTTTAAATTGCTATAGTTCATATGTAACAAGTTCTCGCACCAATTACAACTAAAATGAATCAAAACAGAGTTTTCGAAATTCTGTAACGTTTCCGACAAGCACATTACCAAAATTTGCTTTATAATAAAGTTGTAAACGGTAATAAAAATGATTGGGAGGAATTTACTATGAATAATACATATACAAATATTTTAATCGCGGTGGATGGTTCTAAAGAAGCAGAAAAAGCCTTTAAAAAAGCAATTCAAGTCGCAAAACGCAACAATGCAACATTAACTATTGCTCATATCGTTGATGTAAAAGCATACTCAGCAGTAGAAGCTTATAGCCGTGCAATTGCTGAACGTGCAAATCTATTTGCAGAAGACTTATTAGAAGACTACAAAAAAACTGCGCTTGAAGCTGGCCTTGAAAAAATTGAAACTGTATTAGAATTTGGTAATCCTAAATCAAAAATTTCAAAAGAAATCGCTCCAAATCATAAAGTAGATTTAATTATGTGTGGTGCAACTGGTTTAAATGCTGTTGAGCGTTTCCTAATTGGTAGCGTCTCTGAACATATTATTCGCTATGCGAAATGCGATGTCCTTGTTGTTCGTGGTGATGAGGAGCAAGGTGAGCTTTAATTTATAAAAATAAATAGGGTAGATAAGAGGCTTCCTCTTATCTACCCTATTTTCATTTACACTTTAAGAATTCTGTAATCTGGATTATGCTGTTCCCAGCCTCCTTGTGTATTTACACTCGTATCGCCATCACCATCTACCCATATTGTTCTCCCGTCAGGTAAAACTCTTTCATGTGGTGTTACATGATGAGTATTCGGGTTTTCCTCCGTCGCATATTCTACATCAGTTGCTTCTGGAGCTGATGCTTGTGCTACACTATCGCCTTCTACTCCGTCGGCGATTCCATCCACACCATCAATTATATCAATAACTCCAACTGAGAAGACGCCTACAGCTGCAACCTTCGCTAATTCTTTTCCTGCTTCTATCGCTTTATCAGTATCTCCCTCCCGTATCGCTTGCACCGTTTCAACTCCCTTTTCTGAAACATGTACAATACCTTTCCCAATTGTCGTTGCCGTATCTTGAACCGTTCCCAGTATTTCTTTGTATCCTCGCTTCGCTTGCTGTTTATCATCTGTAATGAGACCGCCTATAGCATCATACGTCCCATCAGCAAGATTCCCAACGATTTCTCCAGTTTTAACCGTAGCTTTATTAACCCCTTTTCCAACATCCTTTATGAAATTACTGTTCGTAACTTCGCCTACTACTTCTATCGCACCGCCCACTACTTCAGCTGCAGCTTTAGACACTGCTCCAGTTACTGATTTTATTAAACCCATACCGCATCCCCTTTTTTTAAATAAATCATTATATAATATTATTACAATTATAATTATATAGCTGTAGTCTATATAACTACAACTTATTTCACATACTTCACTATAAATACAAGACAAACTAGCAAAACAATAGCTACTGCCAACACATAAGGCGGAAGAAACTTCAAAGACCACAATGCCATCATAATCGTAGCTACTGTTAAATAAGATTGCCTTGCATCTTCTGTCATTTTTTTACGAAGGCAGAATACATACAAATAACCAATTGGCGGCGTAATAAAGCAAAGAACATATATGATTTTAGATTTCAAATACCATTTTTGTTCCCCTAGTTTCTTTATATCTTCTTCTATTCTCTTATGCTCTTGTTCTCTCGCTTCTTCTACAAGCGGATCTTCCTCTTCTCCTCGCTTTTCTTTCATATAAGGAAGAAAGTGCATGAAAAAATAGTATGCAAATACGAACGCTCCAAATTCAATATTTAATCTTTCTAATGGGATATTCTCACTAAAAAAAGCAGCAACAATCGCTAAAGAAAAACAATACGTCGTCATCCAAAATGAACGTTTTCTCTTTTTTCGTTCTATCTCTTTTTTATCATGTACATGTTTTCTTTTCGAAAGCCATATCGAAATACAGCAATCTACTACAAATAGAATACAGATAAATATCCCAACGTGTACTGTCTCTACATCCTCAAATGAAAAGATATTTGGGAATGCACTGTGTAATACAATTAATGTGTACAAAATTAAACCTATAAAATAAATACGTCTCATTTTCCATCCCTTTCTTATTTCCTAACATTACGTTAACATACATTTTTTAGAAATAGACGGACAAAATATATATGTTTAAAAAAGGAGGATGCTATATGGATGATTCTGAACGTATTATTTTAGATGTGAATGGAAAAGAAATCGAAATGTTAGATACGATTCGTACTCATTTTAAAGAGAAACATGGTGTGGAACTAAGTAACGGTGCATTGCTTAGAGATTTGATGGATATTGAGTATATTCGAATTACGGAAGATCGGCATAAGTATGATTAAAAGAAAAACGACTGCAGGCGAATGCCATCAGTCGTTTTTCTTTCTTTATTTAAGCTCTTGATGCTTCCCCCCCATACCACCTGGCTCATTGCTATCTTGGTGTACGGTTACTTTATTGGTTTTCGCATCTTTCGAAACTCTATATGTATATGCTTCGTTTGGTTCATCTTTAAACTGTACATTCATACCGTAAGAACCGATTTTACTATAAAAGGCCGGTTTTATGTACGAAATATCACTTTCTTTATATCCTTTTTCTTGCAAGTGCCACATCGTTGCAATAATCGCTTCCTCTCGCTTTACTTGTTCACCAACAAAGATATATTTGTCTAAGAGAAACACTTTAACATTTGCACTTAAGCTAATTAACAGTAAAACGATAAATATTATTTTTTTCATAGACTTCCCCTAAATTGTTATTTTTTACTATATCATAACTTAAATACTAGTAAAAAAGAAAGTACGCCAGACTTTAACAGACTGGCGTACTTTTTAACTCAATTCTTAATAACTTCTTTCGTTAATCCCTTCGCCTTCTCCAAAGCTTTTTCAATTTGCTCAAATCCAGTCCCACCAGCACTGTTACGACGCTTTACAGCCGCATATGGTGACAGCACTTCATACAAATCTTCTTCAAATAACGAGCTCATTTCTTTATACGTTGCAAGTGGTACATCTACTAAATAAATTCCTTTTTGTGTGCAGTGCAGCACTAGCTTTCCAACAATTTCATGAGCTTGACGGAACGGTAGTCCTTTGTTTGCTAAGTAGTCGGCAATTTCTGTTGCGTTAGAGAAATCTTGCGTTACAGCTTGCCCCATTTTTTCTTTGTTTACAGTCATCGTCTCTAACATGCCTGCCATAATATGAAGGCATCCTTCTACTGTTTTTACTGTATCAAACATTCCTTCTTTATCTTCTTGCAAGTCTTTATTGTAAGCGAGCGGTAATCCTTTCATTACTGTAAGTAAACTAAATAAATTACCGTATACTCTGCCTGTTTTACCACGGATTAGTTCCGCCATATCTGGATTTTTCTTTTGCGGCATAATGCTGCTTCCCGTTGCGTATTGATCGCTCATTTCAATAAATTGAAACTCTTGGCTACTCCATAAAATAAGTTCTTCGCAAAAGCGTGATAAGTGCATCATAAGCATAGAGGAGTTACTTAGGAACTCCAGTATGAAATCACGATCGCTTACTGCATCTAAACTATTTTCATACATTCCATTAAATCCAAGAAGCTCCGCACTATATTCTCGGTCAATTGGGAATGTCGTTCCTGCTAACGCTCCTGCTCCTAATGGGGAAATGTTAATACGCTTTAATGAATCTTCATAACGATTCACATCACGCTCTAACATCCAAAAATAAGCGAGAATATGATGCGCAAATGAAATTGGCTGGGCACGCTGCAAGTGCGTATAACCAGGCATAATTGTTTCAATATTATTTTCTGCTTGATGAACAAGAACAGTTTGCAATTGTTTTGTAGCTTTTATAATATGTTCTACTTTTTCTTTTAAATATAAATGCATATCTGTCGCTACTTGATCGTTACGACTTCGGCCAGTATGAAGTTTCCCGCCTACTTCACCGATTTTTTCAATTAACATCTTTTCGATATTTAAATGAATGTCTTCCGCTTCAACGGAAAAATGCAATTTATTTTGTTTCGCTTCTTCTAATAAATATTGAAGACCTATCTTTATTTTCTCTGCTTCTTCTTTCGTAACGATGCCTTGCTTTGCTAGCATCGTTACGTGTGCAATACTTCCGTTTATATCTTGATTTACTAATTGTTGATCGAAGGAGATGGATGCTCCGAACTCTTCAACCCATGCTTCCGCTTCTTCTGTAAAACGTCCGCCCCAAAGTTTGCTCACGCTTCCACCTTCTTTTGATTCACTTGGCTGTATACTTTCGTCGGTAAACCGAATAATGAAATGAATCCAACTGCTGCATCATGATTAAATTCATCCTGAGCAGTATACGTTGCTAATTTTTCATCGTATAAAGAGTACTCAGATTTACGTCCTTCTACAATCGCATGTCCTTTAAATAATTTCACACGCACCATGCCTGTTACATTCTTTTGCGTTTCTTGTAAGAAAGCATTCAGCGCTTGTTTTAAAGGCGAGAACCATAAACCGTTATAAATAAGTTCTGTTATTTTCTGCTCAATCATCGGTTTAAAGTGAGCTACTTCTTTTACGAGTGTTAAATCTTCCAGTTCCTTGTGCGCCGTAATTAATGTCATCGCTGCTGGGCATTCGTATACTTCACGCGATTTAATACCAACAAGGCGATTTTCTACGTGATCGATACGTCCAACGCCATGTTTTCCAGCAAGTGCATTTAACGTTTTAATAAGTTCTGAAAGTGGGTATGCAGTACCATTTAAAGTTGTCGGTACGCCTGCTTCAAAACCGATTTCTACAAACTCTGGTTTATTCGGTGTATCTTCTAATGCTAATGTCATCTCATATGCATCTTCTGGCGGCGCTGCCCATGGATCTTCTAAAATGCCACATTCATTACTGCGTCCCCATAAATTTTGATCGATTGAAAAAGGGCTGTCTAAATTAATCGGAATTGGTACATCGTTTTCTTTTGCATAGGCAATTTCTTCTTCACGTGACCATTTCCATTCACGTACAGGCGCAATCACTTCTAAGTAAGGATTTAACGCTTGAATAGAAACTTCAAAACGAACTTGATCATTCCCTTTCCCTGTACATCCGTGTGCCACTGCAGTCGCACCTTCTTGTTCTGCAATTTCCACTAATTTCTTCGCGATAAGTGGGCGTGATAGCGCCGAAACGAGAGGATATTTCCCTTCGTATAACGTGTGCGCTTGCATCGCCATCAATGCATATTCGTTTGCAAATTCTTCTTGAACATCAATCATATATGATTTAATTGCACCTACTGAAAGTGCCTTTTCTTTCACAAATGCTAAGTCTTTACCTTCCCCTAAGTCTAAACAAAGCGCGATAATATCATAATTCTTCTCTTGTAACCATTTAATTGCAACGGAAGTATCAAGACCTCCGGAATATGCTAATACAACTTTTTTCTTCTCCATTTTGCATCCCCCTAAAGAATAAATATTCATTTTATTTTATAATAATTCACACTTTAACACCTTTTACAAAATGTATCAAGAGTCATTTTCAAATTTTTTCAAACAATTTCGTCGAACTTCTTTCTGTTTTTTTGTACAATATAAGCAGGAAAACGGGGGTGAACTTATGGAAAAGTATTTCTTATACGATAATCATCTCGGAATTGAAATTCCGCATTTACAAGAAGACTGGGAAGATATCCCCGAAAAAGTGCAACATGCGATTTTATTAAAATGGGAACAAGTTCGCGGAAAGATTCCTGATCGTATAAAAGAACTCGAACATTATATTAATGCAAAACAGCATCATTTAAATAACGAAGAAGACTTCGAAATTTCTTGCAAACTGAATTCAGAAATTGCCGATCTCGCTTCCATCATTAATGACCTTTGGCTTTGGTATCGACTCACTCAAAATGTATCTGAGGGGAAAGCACACCAATAAAAAAAGCATGCCCCTCAATTACTTTGGGTCATGCTTTTTTGTCGTAACACGATTTACAATATATTTCTTGTGCTGTTTTTGCCAAACACACATCAAATGGACCAACTAATATACTTCTTTCTTTCGGCAACTTTACAAAAGCAACAAGCTCTTCTTCATATTGAATCTTTTTCTGACATGAAACACATGTTAACTCTTTTCTTTTAAACATGTCTTTTAGCATATTTTCACTCCCCTCTTCATCTATCTATATTAATATACTCTCATAATAGTTAAAACTTGTAAAAAAATGACACATTATAAAGTAAATGATTCATATACTATGTACAAAAGGAGGCCTTACACTTATGCGCGCTTTCGTTATTATCGCTTTAACTTTTTTAAGTGTGATTAGCTGGGATGCGTTTTTTAAAGATAAAATTGATGATAAAAATACAACTGAATAGAAACTCTTCTTTTCTTACTTATTGGACAAACTAAAAAAAACTGTCCAATTCTCCAAAATAACTTAGGCTTTTCTACAAAAATATTTAAACATAACAATTTTTGTAGATTTCCTCCGTTTATTGTCGGTTTCCATCCGCATACATTTTTTGAAAGTATGATATAATAATATAAATCTTGAAGGAAGGGATTTTGATATCATGATCGCTCGAAGGAGCATGTGGCATCGTATTGACGAATCATACACGTAGCGTATTTTCCAGCTCAGATACTTTAGTCTAGCGAAAAAAATACGAGAGTGGGGAAATTATGATTGCCCGAAGGATAATTTGGCAAAAAAAAGACTCTTCTTACACATAGCGTTTTGTTTAGGGCTTAATTGTTACTAGCTAAACAAAACAAAGAAGAGCAGGATTGCTAAATGAAGAATCCTACTCCACGTTTTGTTTAGTCGTTTTAAGACTTAAACTAAAACGAAAGTAGGGAGAATTGATGGACGAGAGGATTATTCGTTATTTCTTCAGCGACATATAGCGTAGTTAGTTTTTTCGTAAACTAACTGAAGCTACATGTGAGCTCGTAGTTAGTTTACAACACAAAAAAGGACTACTAACTACGGAAAGAAGGAATAACGATGAGGAACATCCAAAGTCGACAAATTATTAAAGAAGTTTTTATGGTTTTAATCGGTTCATTTATTTTAGCAGCAGCGCTATATCACATTCACTTCCAAAACCACTTAACAGAAGGTGGCTTTGTAGGTATCGCACTATTCATCCAAAATTTTTATGATATTTCACCATCTATTTCAACTGTAATGATGGATATCCCAATTATTTTACTATGCGCTTCATTGTTAGGTAGAAAAATGGTTGGCTATTCATTCTTAGGTTCAATTTCATTCGGAGTATTTTATTCTCTTATGGAAAATTATTCTCCATTTACGGTCGATTTATCAAACAATTTATTTATAGCTGCAGTAGTTGGCGGTGCGTTAGCTGGTATTGGACTCGGTTTTATATTGCGATTTGGCGGTGCAACCGGTGGAGACGACATTTTAACAATTGTATTAAGTAAAAAAACGCGTTTTACAATTGGGCAAATTTTCTTCGTCTTTGACGCGATTGTTCTTGCGCTTTCATTATATTATTTAAATTGGACAGAAATTGCTTTTACTATTCTTTCAATTGCCGTACAGGCAAAAACATTGGATTTAATTTATTATCCAAAAACAGAAAAAGCAGAAGAAAAGCAGCCAGTATCTATTCCAATGTCCAAAAAGCATGCAACAAATTAAAAAAAGCGAAAGGCTTCGGCCTCTCGCTTTTTTTATGCTCTTTTTTCCTTCTCGACTATGTGGCGCATTTGATAAAATCTATTTGCAAATTCAGTAACGTTTCTTGTTAAACGATAATTCACTGTAGACCCGATTGCCATTCCAATTACCGGAATACCTTGGAATAATTTACGACGAAGAGCATAAATCGAAAATGTTTTCAAAATTTGTTTTAAAATAATTTCAGTAGAAGCTGGTTGTAACACCGCTTCATCTCCTTCGTAGAAGAAGGAATCTTCTTGTTCTAGCTCTTGCAGTAAATTGTACCATGCGTATTGCTGAAGTCTTCCTGGTAGTAATGACGCATGAAATACTTTTAACGCAAGCATCATTTCATACGGCTTGTTCACATCATGCCCAAATGACGTTGCAATAAGTTGGACAGCCTTCACATTTAACGCAATCATAACCGGAAAATCAGCTGTTAATAATAATAAACCTCCAGCACCCGTTGCTCCGCCTTGTACGAATGAATATAGGCGATGGCGTGCTGTTTGCTGCTCTGCTATGTATGTTAATTGGTCAATAGATAATGCTTTTAAATCCTCTAGTTGCTCAATCGATTCATCAAATAATCTCGATGTTCCTAAAATACGATTACGCGCATCTAACTGTGATTGTGAACTTTGAATCAATGCATGCAAATGAAAGAGCCATCCATCTGCTTTCGTAAAGAAATCTTTTCGTTTTTTCTCAGGTAGTTTCGCAATTGTAGTATGTACCCATTTATCAAACAGTTTTTGAAAATCAGTCGCTTCTTGCTCAACTAATTGCGATTCCCATTCTTTTATATTGTCTAAAATGGCTTGTTCTCGCTTCGATCGCATCGTAACAACCACCTCGTTCGATTTTTTTCTATTGTAACATATTTCTGCTTATTCTTTGCAAATATGCTTGTCTATCTTTATTCACATACCATTTTTAGTGACATAAAATATTAACAAAAAGGATGAGATAAATCACATGAATCTATCCGATATAAAAAAAGAATATCATGCAGTATTCAGTTTAGGACAAAACTGCTGGCCTGCTTGGGCGTTATATCAATTCAAATTATCACCATTTTTTGGCGTTATTGATTTTATGCTAAGCCCATCATTAGAAAAAGTGAATATATTATTACAAAATCGATTTGACCGTTTTTTACAGTTAGAAAACTTATCCTTCATCTCATTTTGGGATGATGGTGCGAAATTAAGACTACGGGACAATCTATATGAAATCGACTCCTGCCACGACTTTAAAACAGATGTAAACACACCAACTTCTTGGCCTTCTTATACAGAAATCAAGCTAAATTATGAGCATCGTATTACTCGTTTTCTAAATACAATTGAAACGGCACAATCCATATTGTTTATTCGAACTGGAGGAACATACGAAGAAGCACGTTCCTTGGAACACATTTTATCTCAAATCGTTACACATACATTCTCTGTCCTACTACTCATTCCTGAAGATGTACCAACTGTTACGGAAGAAGATTGGGGATTGCAAAATATTTGCGTTATAAAATGTCCTGTTATGGATGTATTTCAGTACAATGAAGCATTTTGGAATGACTTATTTAATGGCATCGTAATTCGACCACATTCTTAAATACACGACACTTTTATTACGCAATACATTATAATCATCCTTATACAAAATAAAGTGAAACTTTAATCAGTGGGGGTTTTGTTCATCCCCCACTGATTATTAGTTGAACCAATCGGACTTTTACGGACAGTTGATCCCCCACCTAACTTCTTTGCTTCCGCTGAATTTTGAGGTGGGGGTCTTACTGCCCGTTAAAGCGGGATAAATAAGGAGTGATTGTATATGTATCCACGTGCAAAAGCTTTCGGTCTTGCTATACATGACAGTCGCCTTCTTGTACAAGAATATCATACAGGCGATGAAACATATTACCGGCCTCTTGGCGGTTCAATTGAACTTGGTGAAAAATCAGCACATACCGTTATTCGTGAATTTCAAGAAGAGCTTCATACAGAAGTGGAAATCACCGATTATTTAGGTTGCTTAGAAAATATCTTTCATCTTGATGGAGAAATTGCTCATGAAATCATTCAACTATATTCTTTACGCTTATTAGACACATCACTATATGGAATGGAAAAAGTGAAGATACAAGATGAGCAAACAGTGTCATATGCGAAATGGATTCCCATTACAGCATTCATTCAGGAGAAAAAAGCACTATATCCAGATGGAATTTTAAACTATATTCAAAAGAAAAAAGACGAAATCCTATAGGATCTCGTCTTTCTTTTCATATATTAACCAATGTTTCCAAGACGTAGTACGTCACGAGCGATCATAACTTCTTCGTCAGTTGGAATTACAATAATTTTTACTGGAGAATGTGGGAAGTTGATGAATGCTTCCTCACCGAATACGTTATTGCGTTTTGCATCGAAGTATACGCCCATGTATTCAAGGCCTTCTAATACGCGTTCACGAATAATCGCACTGTTTTCACCTACACCAGCTGTGAAGATGATTGCGTCTACACCTTTCATACGAGCAGTGTAAGAACCGATGTATTTGTGGATACGGCTTACGAATACATCAAGTGCTACTTTCGCACGGTGATCGCCTTCTTCTTCTTTCGCAATGATGTCACGTAGGTCACTAGAGTAACCAGTAAGACCTAACATACCACTCTTCTTGTTCAATACGTTAACTACTTCTTCTACTGTTTGGCCTGTTTTTTCCATGATGTATGGAATTAACGCAGGGTCAATGTTACCAGAACGTGTACCCATTGTTACACCAGCAAGTGGAGTGAAGCCCATAGAAGTATCGATAGATTTACCGCCTTCTACTGCTGCGATACTTGCACCGTTACCTAAATGACAAGAAAGTAAGCTTAAGCTTTCAAGTGGACGACCTAATAGCTCAGCTGCACGCTCAGTTACATATTTATGAGAAGTTCCGTGGAAACCGTATTTACGGATACCGAATTTTTCATAGTACTCATATGGTAAGCTGTATAGGAATGCAGATTCCGGCATTGTTTGGTGGAACGCTGTATCGAATACTGCTACTGCTGGTACGTTTGGTAATACTTCTTGGAATGCTTTAATACCAACAACGTTTGCTGGGTTGTGAAGTGGTGCTAAATCGCTTAATTCTTCGATATCAGCTAATACTTCATCAGTAATTAGAACAGAGTCAGCAAATTTTTCGCCGCCGTGAACAACACGGTGACCGATACCGCCAATCTCGTCTAGAGATTTAACGATTCCGTTTTCAGTTAATTTTTTAAGAAGCATATTAACTGCTACTGCGTGATCTGGAATGTTTGTAATTTCTTTTTGTTTTTCGCCATCTACAGTAATAGTGAAGATACTATCTTCTAAACCGATACGTTCTACTAAACCTTTTGTTAATACTGTTTCACTTGGCATTTCAAATAATTGGAATTTTAAGGAAGAGCTTCCTGCGTTAATCGCGATGATTTTTGACATCTAGTCTTTCGCCCCTTTTTCTCTTGGTAGTTGTGTGGATGTTTCCACAAACCGCTCGATTTTATCTGATCAAATTTACTAAATATGAAAACGTTTCATCATTAGCAAATTTTATACTCACGATTTTAATTTAAACATCGTACGACATATATTTCAAGTGAAAAAATTGTAACACCAAGAAAAAAAATATATTACAGATTTCAAAAAAATTCAGTTAAATCTTGTATATATTTAAAAATATGACATATCATATAAAACTGTACTACATGAATTACTAACCCTGTTACATATACCTGGCCTTATTTATGCGTTGCAAACCAAGTATTTAATTGGTCCATAATGTCCTCCATCGCCTTCATGTTGGAGAATTTAGGTAACTCCACTAATAACGCCTGTTTTGGCATCGTTACACTAGGGCCTTTCTTTTGGAGAACAAATATACTTTTTGCATTTTTCTCGTTTTTAAACATGGAAACAGGTAGCTGTAATAACCCCTGAATAAAGCATGTTTCTTTAATAAATGCATGCAATTTCGGTGCTTGATCACTTTCAAAAATGAAGTTCGGTACTAGGAAGAATAAGTATCCGCCTTCTTTCGTATGCTTCACACTTTGTTCAATAAATAGGTGGTGGGCATATGACATTCCTTCATCTGCTTTTAACTTATATTCACTTGCACCGATTTCATTTGGATAGTAACCAACCGGTAAGTCTGAAACGACTGCATCAACTGGATCGATATAAAGCGGTGCTAGTCCATCTTGATGGAAGAATTCGATTGCATGCTTTTGTAAATTCGCATTTACTAAAGCAAGTTTAATTAGCACTTCGTCCACTTCTACACCAAATCCACTCATCGTAATGTTTTCTTGAGCACTATTGAAAACTGTCGTCATCAAGTTACCCGTTCCAATTGCAGGGTCTAACACAGTAATTTCATTTTGACCCTTCATAAATTTATGGAATAAGTAGCTCATGAACATACCAACTGCATCAGGCGTCATTTCGTGATTCGCTTGTACGCCTTCTTTCATTCCTTTTAAGATGGCTAACTGAAATGCTTTACGAATTTCTTCACCTTTATATGTTTCTTCATTAAACGTACTATATTCACGATTCAGCCTTTCAATTGCTGATTCTGATAATTCCTCTTGTAAAATCGCTCCTTCAAACAAGTTATCCCCTGTTTCTACAAGCGCCTCTAAATATGTTACATCTAATTCTTTACGTAAAACTACCGCAGAAGAATCAAAAATAGAAAATAAAGTTTCTACTGTCTGACTCACGTACATTCCTCCTTCTCTCTTTTACACATAACTTATATCATACCATAATCTGATTTTTTCCCAAAAGAAAAAGCGACCTCTTTTTTAGAGCTCCCTTTTTAGTGATGTATGATGTAACGTCTTCTCTCGTATATCGATTCCATATAGCAATATATGAGAGAAGACGACCTCTTTCAAAGAGGTCATCTTCCTTCACATTATTTTGCAGCTTTTGCTGCTTCTAATGCTGCTTCATAGTTTGGATGGCTTGTACCTTCGCTTACGTATTCTACGTAAACTACTTTGTCGTTGCTATCTACTACGAATACTGCACGAGCAAGTAAACGAAGCTCTTTCATTACTAA
>NZ_JAKUFF010000029.1:0-48706 GCF_022663305.1 Bacillus cereus group sp. BfR-BA-01408
ACTTTTTGACCTTTACTATAAGCAGATAAAGCCATCACATCTGCATCATCTGCATTTATTACACTATAATCATTTTCTGTTTGGTTTTTAAAAATATTCGCTTTTGCTAAGCCATATTCTTTTTTCGTCCCATGATAATCTAAATGGGCCTCAAATAAATTTAAAAACGCAGCAATTTTAGGTTGGAACAATTCTACTCCCATCAATTGGAACGATGAAAGCTCTGTAACTACAACTTCATTTTCTTTTGCATCCTGTGCTACTTCACACGCAACAGTTCCAATGTTCCCTGCAATTACGGGATGCTTTTGTCCTTCTTTTAGCATTTCAAATGTAAGCATTGTCGTCGTCGTTTTACCGTTAGACCCCGTAATCCCAACAAATGGTGCTTCTGAAATACGATATGCTAATTCAACTTCCGTAACAATTGGAATTTGCTTTTCTTTCGCAGCAACTAATATTGGATTAGAATACGGGATTCCTGGATTTTTTACTACAAGAGAAATATTTCTCTCTAATAATTCTAAAGGATGACCACCGCATACAACATCCATTCCTTTTGCTTGTAATTCTGCAGCAAGTACATTCTCTGCTAAAGGCTTTCCGTCATTTACAATAACATTTGCCCCTAACTTTTGTAACAATGTAGCTGCTGCATAACCACTTTTTGCAATGCCTAATACAAGAATATTCTTATTTTGAAATTCAGTTACAGTTTTCAATTACATCCACACCCCGATATAAATTCCTAACACAGCTAATAAAAATCCTACAGACCAAAACGTCACAACAACACGCCATTCTGACCAACCACATAATTCATAATGATGGTGTAATGGACTCATTTTAAAGACACGTTTTCCTGTTGTTTTAAACGAAATAACCTGAATAATAACCGATAAAGTTTCCATTACGAATACTCCGCCAATGATTACAAGTAGCAATTCTTGTTTTAATAAAATTGCTACAGCTGCAATGGCTCCACCTAAAGCTAATGAACCTGTATCTCCCATAAACACTTTTGCTGGATTCGCATTGAATACTAAAAATCCAAGTACAGCTCCTACAACTGCCATACAGAATATCGCTACTCCAAATTGCTCTTGTGCCACAGCAATAATACTAAATGCTCCAAATGCAATAGCAGCTGTTCCTGATAATAAACCATCTAAACCGTCAGTTAAGTTAACTGCATTCGATCCACCAATAAGCATAAATAGTACAAGTACAAAATACGCCCAACCTAATTCAAACTTAACATCCGTTCCCGGAATCATGATGTATGTGTGGAACGCTTGCCCTTTTCCAATTAAAAAGAACGCAATAGCAATAACAAGCTGACCTACTAATTTTTGTTTTGATGTTAAACCAAGATTTCTCTTCTTAACTACCTTTATGTAGTCATCTAAAAATCCAATCAATCCGTAACCAAATGTCACTAATAGTAATAACGATACCTCTGCACCTAAATGATTAAACTTAATCGCCATAATAAGTGAAGTTACCATCATAGATACGTATATGACGATACCACCCATTGTCGGTGTCCCTGATTTTTTTTGATGTGATTTTGGTCCCTCATCACGAATACTCTGTCCGAACTTTAATTTTCTTAAAAATGGAATAAACAATGGCGAAAGGGCAACAGAAATTAAGAATGCTACCCCAGCCGTTACTAATAAACCTTGCTCAAGCACATGTAGTCCTCCTCTCACGTTGTTACTCTTCGTTGTTTAAACGCTCTGTAATTGCTTCTTTAGCGATTTCACGATCGTCAAAATGATGAACATCTTTACCAATAATTTGATATGTTTCATGACCCTTACCAGCAATAATGATGATATCTTCAGCTTTTGCGTTAGCAATTGCATGGTATATCGCTTCTTTTCTATCAATAATTACTTCATAATTATTTCCATTTGCACCATGTACCATATCATCTAAAATAGCTCCTGGCTCTTCACTTCTTGGATTATCTGAAGTGTAAATAGCGTGAGTTGCATATCGTGTTGCAACACTTGCCATGATTGGTCTCTTCGTTCTATCTCTATCACCGCCACAACCGACGATGCAATATACGTCACCTTTTGCAAACTGTTTTGCTGTTTTCAATACATTTTCTAAGCTATCTGGTGTATGTGCATAATCAACAATAACTGTATAATTTTGTCCACCATCAACCACTTCAAAACGTCCTGGAACTCCAGCTAGTTCCTTTATTACATCAATGATTGTTTCTAAACTTACACCAGAAACAAGTCCTGCCGCTGTCGCAGCTAGTACGTTATATACATTAAATTTCCCAATTAATTTCATCGTAACATTTACACTCTCATACGGTGTTACAAGCGTAAATGTAGTTCCACCACTTGTCATAACGATATCTTTGGCCATAACATCACTTGTTGTATCAATTCCATACGTTACAACAGTTGCTGCAGTACTTCTCATATATTCCGCTGTTACAGCATCATCGTTATTCAATACCGCGTATTTTTCACGATTATGATTATAACTATTGCCAAGTTGCGCAAATAGCAACCCTTTTGCATGTTTATATTCTTCCATCGTTTTATGATAGTCTAAATGATCTTGTGTTAAATTTGTAAACACTGCTACATCGTAATCACATCCGTGTACACGGCCAAGATCTAAAGCATGTGACGAAACTTCCATTACTGTGCTATCCACACCGTGTTCAACCATTTTTGCAAACGTCTGTTGAAGTGTTAGTGCATCTGGTGTTGTATTTTTCACCTCAAATGTTTCATCACCGATTTTCATATTAATCGTTCCAATTAGCCCCGTTTTATGACCATGTGCGCGCATAATCTCATCCATAATATGCGATGTTGTTGTCTTTCCATTTGTACCTGTAATACCGATTAAATGTAACTTGTGTGTTGGTTGACCATAAAAATAATCAGCTAAAACCGCTAACGAACGAAAAGTATTTTTCACAAGTACAACTGGAACGTCAACATCAATTGGTCTTTCCGCAACAATAGCAGCCGCTCCTTGTGCCGCTGCTTGCTTAGCAAAATCATGGCTATCAACCGTATATCCTTTCATACATACAAATAAGCTTCCTTCTTTCACTTTACGTGAATCAGCTTCTATAGATGTGATTTCTGGATTTTCTTTTGGAACAACTGGAAAATCATGCAAACATGATACAAGTGTATGCAACTTCATTTCACTAAACCCTCTCTACATTGTGTATTTATCTCTTTTATTAATAAGCAACACGTTACCTCCTAATTATGTAAAATAGGAGGTAAGTGCTACTCTGTCTAATAAATAGACCTATTTATAACCGAGACTCTTGCGGTCTCAAATTAAGTAACTCTTCTATAAAGAACTCACTTCCACCAATTGTACCATAAAACGTACTAGGTTACCTTTAATTCCCGAAGTAAATTCTAATTTTTGAGCCTTCTTTCACTTTAGCTCCTGCTTCTGGTGACTGTTTAATGACTTTCTCTCCATCTCCGCTTATATCAAGCTTCAAATCGACGAGTTGCGTCTGTAAGTCTTTCTTTTTCATACCAATTAAATTCGGAACTTCCACAGTTGGTGTATCGCCCCATTTATATTCTCTCTCAACTTGTTCTTTTCTCGGTTTCACTCCCATAACAGGAAGTGCATCCCGAAGAATATTCCCAACAATTGGAGCTGCTACTACTCCACCAAATTGCGTTACACCTTTCGGATTATCAACAGCAACATATACAACAATTTCTGGATCATCTGCTGGAGCAAAACCGATAAAAGATACAATATAATTATTCTCTAAATATTTACCATCTTTCACTTTTTGAGCCGTACCTGTTTTTCCACCTACACGATACCCATCAATGAAAGCACCTTTACCAGATCCCTTTGCTACAACATTCTCTAATGCATACCGAACTTTTTCTGAAGTTTCCTTGGAAATAACTTTTCTTTTTGCTACAGGTGTCTTTTTACTTACAACTTGATTGTTTTTCGGATCAATAAATTCTTTAGCTATATACGGTTGATACAATGTCCCACCATTTACAGCCGCTGCTACTGCCGCTACTTGTTGGATTGGCGTAACAGAAACACCTTGACCGAATGAAGTTGTTGCTTGCTCAACTGGACCGACTTTGTCTAAATTAAATAAAATCCCACTACCTTCACCTTGCAGGTCAATTCCGGTTTTTTGTCCAAAGCCAAAATTACGAATGTATTTAAATAATCGGTCTTTACCAAGGCGATCACCCAGTTCAATAAACCCTGGGTTACAAGAGTTTTGAACTACTTCTAAAAACGTTTGGCTACCATGGCCTCCTGCTTTCCAGCATTTCAATCTAGCTCCACCAACTTCAGCTGCTCCATCATCATAAAACGTATCTTTCTCTAAGTCTACTAAATTTTCATTCAAAGCTGCAGCTAACGTAATAATCTTAAATGTTGAACCAGGCTCATACGTACTCCATACTGGTAAATTTCTATTGTACACTTCTGGAGAAACACTTTGAAAATCTGCTGGATCAAAGCTCGGCCGACTCGACATACCTAAAATTTCACCATTTTTCGGATTCATCGCAATCGCAATCATACCATCTGGATTATATGTCGACTCTGCAATATTCATTTCTCTTTCCATAATTCTATTAATACGTGCATCAATTGTTAAGCCTAAATTCAAACCAGCTTCTGGTTTTTTGAAATCATCGCCAACATTAGGCATCCTTTGCCCTTTTGCATCTGCAAAAAAGCGCACATGACCTTCATCACCATTTAGTTCTTTATCATAATATTTTTCTAGTCCCATAAGACCTTGGTTATCACTACCTGCAAACCCTAATACGTGTGATAAAAAGTTGCCAAATGGATAGTACCGGATAGAGTCCTCTGCGATATAAACACCTTTCAAACTTAATCCTCTTACCTCTTTCGCTTTATCATGTGATATTTTCCTTCCGCCTTTATCTAACCTTACAATTGATTCTTTTTTTGTAATTCTCTTATAAATCTCATCTTTTTCCACACCTAATACTGCAGCTAACTTCTCTGCAGTCTCTGCTGGTTTTTCAATTTGCCTCGGTACAACAAAGACAGTTGGAGCACTTTTATTCGTAGCAAGTTCCACACCATTTCGGTCTAAAATCTTCCCACGTTCAGGTTCAAAAGTAATATTACGACTCCATGAATCTTTCGCACGATCCGTTAACATATTCCCAAGAAAAAATTGCACATATCCAAGACGAATATCGATGATAGTGAAAATAAGTATACCTGATATGAGTATAAAAATAAGTCGTTTTCTAACTGTTACATTTGATACACGCATATTGGAACAAGCCTCCCTTACGCCTAGCTTGTTCCAATATATGCTTGTACTTATTTAATTAGAACTTCTTCTCTTTTACCATTACGGCTTTTCTGCTTCTTGTTGTGGTTCAAGTGGCGGTACAAGTGTTACACCTAACTCTGTACCAGGTTGCAACAATGTTCCTTCTGGTACACTTTGTTCGGTTACATATCCGGTACCAGTAGGTTTTAGGTTAAGCTTTAATGTTTTTGCTAAATTCATAACATCACGAAGTGCCCAGCCTTGTATATTCGGCATTGTAGGTTGATCTCCCACTAAGAACACTCGATCACCCTTCAATGTTTGTTCGGTTGCTTTCGGTACTTGTTGCTGCACTTTCCCTTCACCTAATACGATTGGACGAAGTTTTGCTTTATCAATGGCTTTTTTCGCTTCTTCCATCGTTTTTCCCGTTACATCTGGAACAGCAGTTTGCTGCTCTTTCACATATTTCTTCGGATCTTTCACTTCATTAGGCTTAATCTTTAAATACTCTAAACTATTCTTCGTTACATATTTAAAAATATCAGCTAAAGGTTGTGCACCACTCTCATCATCTTTCAATTTTGGCTGTTTAACAGCTACATACACAACAAGTTGCGGATCATCCATAGGTGCCATACCTAAGAACGAGAATATATAATTCTCTCTTCCCGTCATATAGCCTCCTTTTCCATCCGGAATTTGCGCTGTTCCTGTTTTACCACCAACTGAATAGCCATCAACTTTATAAGCAGTTCCTGTTCCTTTCGGCGATGTAACAACGCGTTCTAATAACTGTCTTACTTGCGCTGCTGTCTCTTTTGTCACCGGTTTGCCCACTTCTTCTGGCTTATGTTCTAATTTTACTTCCCCTGTTATCGGATCTACAATTTTATCAATTGTATAAGGTTTCATCATTTTTCCATCGTTCGCAATAGCAGTTGCAGCTTGTACAAGCTGAATTGGTGTTACAGTGGAGCCTTGTCCAAAAGCTGTCGTTACTTGCTGTATTTGCTGATCGAATAAAATGGTATTTGAACCTTCACCAGGTAAATCAATATTCGTTTTTTCATCTAATCCGAAAGCATGGATATACTTTCTGAAACGGTCTGGACCAAGTTTTTGATCACCTAAAATAGCAAACGCTACGTTGGAAGAGCGCTCTACCCCTTCATCAAATGTGATAGATCCCCATCCAGCGCCGCCATTATGATCTTTTATTTTGCGGTTCCCGACTTGATATGTACCAGACTGGTAATAATCTTGTCCCTTATACACACCTTCATTAATAGCTGCTGCTAGCGTGAAAATTTTCATGGTTGATCCAGGTTCAAATGCATTTGCAATTGCGTCATTGAAGAAATATTGAATTTGACGATCATTCGGATCATAACTAGGTTTACTAGACATCGCTAATATTTTCCCTGTTTTTGGATCTGCAACAATCCCTATTAAACTTTCTGGGTCATAATGTTTACTTGCAGATTTCATCGCATCTTCTAAATAACTTTGAACACGTTGATCTATCGTTAAATACGTGTTATCTCCGTTTTTAGGTGCCTTTACATTCACTGTTCCACCGTCAAGAGACACACCTTTACGGTCACCTGTATAAGCTACTTTTCCGTTAGAAGCACTTAAATACTTATCTAAACTTTTTTCTAAACCAAATTGTCCCACCGAAGTTCCCTCTTCATTCGGTTTAGCATGACCTATAACGTAAGATGCAAAATCACCGTTCGGATACACTCTTGCATTTTCAGTAATAAAAGATATACCTGGCAATTTCAATGCTTCAATTTGTTCCTTCTGTTCTTTCGTCAAATCTTTACCTAGCGTTCCAAATTCGACTTGACTTTTATCTTTTTTATTTAATGTAGCTAAAATCTTCTCTTCATCTTTTCCGAGTACGCCCGCAATTTTCTTTGCAGTATCCTCTTTATTCTCAACCGGCTTTGCACCTTTTAATTCGGCTACAAGCTTATAAGAGTTTGCATCTTGCGCTAACACATGACCGTTTTGATCATAAATCGTCCCGCGATTTGCTTCGAGAACTCCTGTTTTACTATGTTTTTGCTTAGCAAGTTTATCCAAATCCTGATTATGCACTGTTCCTGTCGCTTGTATGTAAAAAAATCGGGCTAATAACAGCAAAAAGAGCAGGAGGAATAAAATCATAAAATACCCTGCTCCCTTATTGGTATGAAATTTAGTCATATCTCTCTTCATTTTCCCTTCACACCTATTGCCTTATTTGAGGCCTTTCACATTATTCGCATTAATTTCTAGCCCGT
This sequence comes from Bacillus cereus group sp. BfR-BA-01408, assembly GCF_022663305.1. Lineage (NCBI taxonomy): Bacteria > Bacillati > Bacillota > Bacilli > Caryophanales > Bacillaceae > Bacillus > Bacillus cereus group sp. BfR-BA-01408. Next base: position 7,618 of record NZ_JAKUFF010000029.1, read on the forward strand.
GTTTTTTTGCAACTTCAGCGATTCGTTCATAACGACTTAACTTCTCTACTTCAGCCTGTAATTCTTGATTTTCTTTTTGCTGCTGTACAATTTTTTGTTCTATTGTCGCAGCTTCTACATTAACTTGATAAAGGCCTGCTTTATTTCCAATAAACGCTACACAGGCATACAATAAAAAGCCAATAAACGCTACATACAACAGTTTTTCGATTCTTGTAATCTTCGCTTTAGCTTTTGGCTGAACCATCTGCTGTGGGGGCGTTTGAATCTGAACCTCTTCTTGCGCTTGTTGCTTGTACTTTACAGCTAAGTTACTCATACCTCTCTCCCCTTTTTATCGTTTTTCAGCGATTCTCAATTTCGCAGAACGCGCTCGATTATTTTCTTCTAACTCTATATCAGAAGGTAAAATCGGTTTTCTTGTAATAAGCTTTAATTTCGGCTTAAACTCATCAGGAATAATTGGTAATCCTGGTGGCAATTGTGGCGTTGTACTATTTCGCTTAAACGTCGTTTTACAAATACGGTCTTCTAAAGAATGGAATGTTATAACACTAACTCTTCCGCCTGGCTTGACCATCTCAATTGCAGATTCCAACGCTTCTTCAAATACTTTCAATTCATCATTTACCGCAATACGGATCGCTTGGAACACTCGCTTCGCAGGATGTCCTCCCGTTCTACGAGCAGGAGCTGGAATACCCTCTTTAATTAGTTCTACTAATTCCCCTGTCGTTTCAATAGCTTTATTCTCACGATACGCTTCAATTTTTCTTGCTATTTGTTTTGAAAATTTCTCTTCGCCATACTGGAAGAAAATTCTTACAAGTTGTTCATATGACCAACTATTTACAACATCATAGGCTGTTAATGGGGCATCTTGATCCATTCGCATATCTAACGGTGCATCATGATGGTAACTAAAGCCACGCTCTGGTGTATCTAATTGCGGGGATGAAACACCTAAATCAAATAAAATACCGTCTACTTCTGTTATACCTAATTCCTGTAGTTTTTCAGATAGGTAACGGAAATTGCTCTTTACTGTTATGAACTGCTCACCGTATGAAGAGAATTTTTCTTTCGCATTTTGAATTGCTATCTCATCTTGATCAAACGCGATTAATCTTCCGCCTTCAGTTAATTGGGATAATAAATAAGAACTATGTCCTCCTCCCCCCAGTGTACAATCTACATATGTACCACCTGGCTTTATATCTAAGCCATCTACTGTTTCCTTCAAAAGCACTGTTACGTGATTAAACATTGTTGCACCTACTCTTTTTCCAATTAATTATGTTGAATGTATCTCCTCCTCTAAACGTATATCTCACGACTAGAGAACGAAATACTATGAAAGAACGACTCATTTAACTTGCCTACAAAGGCAGCATACTATACAAATCGCTATTTTCTTTTATTATATACTAAATTTTATCATCTTTTGCGGGAATTTAAATAAAAAACTGTCGAAAAAGATAATAATACGTTTACATTTTGTGCTATTTTGTCATATATTTAAGTATCCTGCATAATTACGATATTAGCTTTTTAAAAATTAATAATTCAGAAAAAATTCACTTCACAGTAAATTCAACGGGATAAAAATAAAATCCTGCTCCTAAGAGCAAGATTCTATAGTTTTATAACGTGATGTTTTCCATTCCAAGAAAACGAGTTTTCCATTACACGATCAACGAAATCCAAACCGAACTGATTTAAATAGTAACATACATTCCACACACGCTCTTGTGGCGCTCCCAATGGACGGATTGCAAATTGTATACGACGGAATTTATTTAGTTCCACTTCATGTTTTTTCTCAACATTTCTTTTCAACATCCTTTCCAACAGTTCAATTTGTTCATTAATTTTGAACTCATTTTTCCCTGCAAACGAACTTAATCCAGGATCTATTTTCTTCACAAACTGTTGTAATGACTTATGAATATCAATTATTTCTTTTTTCGCCTCTACAAATCGTTCATCTATCGGTTCCTCTATTTGATTAGATAACCAGTTTTCACGCAACTTATCTACGTTATTTAAAAACGGGTCACTCTCTTGCAATTGTAAATCGTGTAAATCTGTCGCTATATCCCTCTCAATATAAGTGATTGTAATACGAGGAACGACAGGCGGCATCCGGAAACCGATAGTATGGAAGACTTGTTGTAATTCACTCCAGTAAGCTAATTCCCCTGGACCTCCAATAAACGCCAACGTAGGAAATACATACTCTTGCATAAGAGGGCGCGTTACAACATTATTACTAAAGCGCTCTGGGCTTCTTTCCATCTCTTCAATCAATTCCTCATATGAAAAGGAATACGTCCCATCCTTCCCAACAAACTTCCCTTGATTATCTTCAAGCAACACTCGCTCATTATCAATTTCCATGAATATATGTACTGCATTAGACTTTGTTTCAATAATTGGCTTATACCCTAATTCTTTAATTACTTCCTGTTGGTTATGAAGCCCCTCTTGCACTTCTTTATACTTACTTATAATTTGTTTAAAAAACGGCACTTCTAATTTTCTTAATTCAGGATGATGCGAATCGACAAGAATTAAACCAGAATTTATGAACATTTTCATAATAAGGTGACCAAAGAAATCTACATACGTATTCGATTCCCCTAAAGAATCATCAATAAATTGCAGTACATCCTTTGTAAAATTCGTTTCAGGGTATGTTTTAAAAATTTCTTCAATCCACTTTCTACAGTCTTCCAAAGAAAGCTCAGACTCTGAAGCACTCGCCTTTTTCGGATTACGATCATGAAAAATGGTCTTTTTTATTTTTTTATTCTTCGTTACAAAAGTATGATTAATTTCATCCATATCATGGTCTTCACCAGCAATCCAGAAAACAGGAACAACTTTAACGCCTAAACTTTCTTCCTTTTCCTTCGCAAGCTGTAAAACTGAAATAATTTTATGAATCGTATAAAGTGGTCCAGTTAATAAACCAGCTTGTTGTCCAGCTATAACAACATATGTATCTTCATCTCCAAGCGCTTTTACATTTTGAATTGTAGCTTCTCCCGCTTGTAATTTTGTATTATATTCTAATAAATGCGCTACTAAATCTTGGCGGAAAAACTCCCTCTCACGCAAATCTTGTACACGCTGTTTAAAAGCATCTTCTGTTAACATATAATCAAAACACGACTGTATCTCTTTTTTACCGTTCATATAGTCCGCTACAACACCTTGTTGCGGAACAGAGATTTCTTTTATCTCCATATAATTCTTCCTTTCGTATCCTGTTCTCTCACCAATCCACATTGTAGTCAATGTTTCACGTAAAAGCAAAGAATTACACTTATACTTTTACTTCTAACCCTTTTATTGCATCAAACAAAAATTGAAGTGTCGGAACGGATCGTTGCTGTTTCTTCGCTTCTTCTAATACATATCCAACAATCGCACCAATCTCTGTTTGTCTATTCGCCCTTACATCTGCCAACATAGATGATGTATTATGAGACGTTCTTTCACATACATGACGTACCATTTCCCATACCATTTCTTTTTCTTCTTTAACGAGAAAAACGACCTCCTGGAATACTTGCTCCATCATCTGATTAAAAAACGGGTTCGTAATCAATTCTCCGTTCTTGACCTGTAATAATGCCGTCAATGGATTGATACATACATTCACTACTAATTTTTTGTGCATAACACCCTTCCAATCATCTTCTATTCGAATTGGAAAATGTGGAAAAGGAAAGCAATTAAATATTTTTTCAAAATGTATAGACCGACCGCGCACGATTCCAAACTTCGTTACACCTATCCCTGTATGATAAACGGTATGTCTTTCTTCTTTTTTTGCACCATGCTCTACAATTCCAACTGCAATATTTTCATTCTCTATTTTCTGCATAGCATGAAGGTGTGACATTCCGTTTTGCAAAAAGACTACTGAGGATTTCCCTCGCACAAAAGGTAGTATGTCAGTTATATGATATTGCTTAACAGCAATAAATATATAATCTAGTTGCTGGTCTAGCATACTTTCTATTGGTAATACTGGCGGGAATACCGTTTCACGTTTCCCCTCCCTAATACAAGTTACACCCGTTATATTTAATTCGTCAGCCTGCTTAGCTGTCCTTGTAAACAACGTAACATCTTGATTACTTTTTTGTAAATAAAATGTATACAATAGACCAATAGCTCCTGGTCCCACAACTCCGATTTTCATTTTCACGTAAGGAACTCATCTGAACACGATACACAAGTCCCTTTTTCCCCTCCCCTTTTATTCCTCAAACACTCGATTCGATTCGTGTGGAATCATAATTAACTAAAGATGAACAAATGCCACCTCTTCTTCCAATATGTATAGACTACTTATTACTATGCTTCTACTCTTAGTTTAGCAAATCCTCAAAAAATAATAAAAGAAATACACTATCATCTTCATAAAAGTAAAAAAATGAGTTATAATATTATTATAAATATTTTCACTTTTCTGCATTCAATGAGACAAAAAGGATGTGATGTTATGGGATTCCCAAAAGTTGAGCGCTTGCTCATCAATTATAAAACATTAGACGAGTTTAAAAAATTTAAAGGCTGCGGAGCTCAAGAACTATCCATGTTAGAAGAATTACAAGCAAACATTATTGAAAACAATAGTGAATCTCCATTTTACGGTATTTATTATGGTGGATCACTCATTGCACGTATGAGTCTATACATGAAAAGGAACGGCGGGGAACCATTCGAAATTACAGGTACTTACCTAGAACTTTATAAACTTGAAGTATTACCAACTTTCCAAAAACAAGGATTCGGAGAAATGCTTGTAAATTATGCGAAGGGACTACAGTTCCCAATTAAAACGATCGCACGTATCCATTCAGCTGGTTTTTGGGATAAATTAAATTTCCAACCTGTGTCAGTACCTGATGGTGATTTTTACGTTTGGCACCCAGAAACAAATTTGAATACGGTTACAAACGAAGAGTCTGCATAAGAAATAAAAAAACAGCTACATAGCAGCTGTTTTTTTATTTCTTTAACTTCTCTAATTTCCCATTCGAACGAGCGCTATTTCTTTCCGCTACCATTACACTTCTTTTTTGATCGATATAATCAAGCAATGTTCTATATTCTTCCTCATATACTGATAATCGCTCCAACAGGCTCTCTTTCTCTGTTTGTAACGATTCAATTTGCTGTTGCAACACCACTAAAGAGTTTTCATCTTTATAATTTTGCAAGAAATCAATAACATCATTCAATGTAATTGACGTAGGTTCTAATACCTTCGTCTCTTTCACTTCATAATTTTCCACTTTACGCAGTTGCTTCGCTTCTTCAATACGTTCTTTGTATTGCTTTCTAACGTAAGAATTCCATCTAAAGCCACATGCTGCTGGTGTACGAGATAAATGTCTTCCCACTTCTTTAAAGGCAGATAATTGCGTTCCACCTTCTCGAATATGCCGGAGTACTACTTCTGCCAGAAGCAAATCTTCATCATCAGTCCAAGCATCTTGTCTTGTTGTCGCCATCTCTCTAGTCCTCCCTATGCATTTTTTATTAAACATATGCAGTTACTAGAAAAGATAGAATACAACAAATGAAGAATAAGACAAAAAAAATAAACGTAGAAGATATCTTCTACGTTTATTTTCCCGCAATTACTTGCTGATTACTTCTTTACCTTTGTAAGTACCGCATGCTTTACATACACGGTGAGCTAATTTCGCTTCACCACAGCTTGGGCACTCTACCATACCAGGTACTGATAATTTGAAATGCGTACGACGCTTTCTTTTTACTGTTTTAGAAGTTCTTCTAAAAGGTACAGCCATTCTTCCCACCTCCTTAAAAGAAATAGTTATTTTCATATGAAGGCCTGAACCAGTCTTCCGATTATTTGTCAAAAAACTTTGCAAGTCCTGCCAATCTTGGATCAACAGGCTTTTCTTTGTCTTCTTCCGAAATCACTTGCCAGTCTTGACCTTGCGTCGGTGCTCCACCAGAAACATCATCACTGAAAATTTGCATTGGAATCTCCAAAAGTATATTTTCCTTGATTACGGGCAGTAAGTCAAGTACTTCTCCTTCTAAACAATGAATTTCAGCTTCAGTTTCAAATTCTTCTTGTGAAGTTTGGAACACCTCAGTTGTTTTAATGTCAAATGGTAATGTCACATCTACTAAAGAGCGAGAACATGGTAAAACCATGCTTCCAGTTATATGTAGATGGAACGTAAACTTACCGGAGCCAAAATCAACTCTTCCTGTTACGTGAACAGGATTAATTTCACGAATATCTTTCTCGACCTCTTTTAGCTCACTTACATCTACCATCTCATCCAATGTCAATCCTTTATTTCTCAATTTATTCAATTGATGGATGGACCATTTCATATCATATCACCTCAAGGCAACAAACAAAATTATAGCTAGCCATTTTATATTTGTCAATGTTTTTTCTTTACACTATAATGAAGTCATCATAGTAAATAATATATAGAGTATCACGTTTTTCAAAAAGATGCTACATCGAAAGGAGAGATTACCATAAAAGCAAGTGGTATTGTTGTTGAATATAACCCTTTTCATAACGGTCATGCTTATCATGTGCAACAAACAAAAAAGTTAACACACTCTGATATTACAATCGCTGTTATGAGTGGCCCTTTTTTACAACGTGGTGAGCCAGCACTCGTATCCAAATGGTATCGTACCAAAATGGCCTTAGCATGCGGTGTAGACCTCGTTGTAGAGCTTCCTTATGCCTTTTCAACGCAAAAGGCCGAAACCTTTGCAAATGGCGCTATTTCTATTTTAAACGCCCTACACGTTTCTGAAATTTGTTTCGGCAGTGAAGATGGACAAATCGAAAATTTTTATAACACCATCTCTGTGCAGAAAAATGAAGAAGAGACTTTTAATCGTCTTGTAAAGCAATTTATGAACGCAGGTAATAGTTACGCAAAAGCTACATCTGAAGCTTTCCTACACATTTTATCTTCTGAAAAAAATATAGACATGTCACAACCAAATAACATTTTAGGCTTCCAATACATAAAAGCAATTCTAATGCAAAATAGTTCTATGCAAGCACAAACGATAAAAAGGTTCGCATCTCATTATCATGATGAAACATTTAACGACCAACATATTGCAAGCGCAACAAGTATTCGCAAACAACTTTTTAGTGAAAATAGTTCCTTTACAGAAATTGAGCCTTTCATCCCAAAAGCGACTGCTTCTCTTTTAGCAAGTTATAAACAAAACTACGGGACATTACATAATTGGGAACAATACTTTTCATTTTTTAAATACAAACTTATGACAATGTCTCCAGAAGACTTACGACATATATATGAAATTGAGGAAGGGTTAGAGCATCGTATTTTATCAAAAATACAAACCAGTTCCTCCTTCCATTCATTCATGGAAGCGTTAAAAACGAAACGTTATACGTGGACTAGATTACAAAGAGCTTGTACACATATTTTAACAAATACAACAAAAGAAGAAATACATTGCGCAAATATAGAACAACATGCACCATACATTCGTCTATTAGGCATGTCACAAAAAGGACAAACGTACCTTTCAAAAAACAAGAAAAAAATAGAGCTTCCAATCCTTACCCATACAAAAACATTTGACCATCCTACTTTACACATAGATCGAAAAGCCAATTCTGTATATTTCTCCATCATACAAGAACCATTACGAACACAACTACTAAAACAAGATGCAACACATCACCCAATTCGTTACGATGAAACAACTGCAAAATTCCTATAAAAAATCTCTCTTTTCAGAGAGATTTTTTTATTTCTTGCCCATTTTTTCCAAATACATTAATGCATCATCCAACGTATCAACTGGCACAACTTTCATTTTCGTTTTAATATCTTTCGCAGCCTCAAGTGCATCTTTATAATTCGATTTCTCCGCACCTTTTTCATTTGGTGCAAAGAACACTTCAGCACCAGCATCACTTGCAGCGACTACTTTTTGCTGAATACCGCCAATCGGGCCAATTTCTCCCTTTTCATTAATCGTACCTGTTCCAGCTATTTCATGCCCTCTTGTTAAATCCTCGTCCACCAGCTGATTATATATTTCTAATGTAAACATTAGACCTGCCGATGGTCCTCCTATTTCATGAGAGTCAATTTTCACTTTCGGATCTACCACTAATTCTCTTTCCGTAACGATAGAAACACCTATACCAACACGTCCATTTCCATTCGGAATAGTCTTTACATTTAAATTTTCTTTTAACTGTTTCCCATCCCTCTTGTACTCAATATTTACTGTATCTCCTTCTTTTTTCCCTGTCATATATTCAATAAATTGTTCTGTCTTTTCAAATGTTTTTCCGTCGACGGCAATGATAACATCTCCAAGTTTAAGCTTTCCTTCTGAAGGCATCCCTTTCGCTACACCAGCAACCAACACACCTTTATTTTCAAAAGAAACAGTACGATTTGCACGTTTATAAGCATTATAAATCGCTGCATTTTGCGAATCTTTCATTGCATAATTTTGGCGAAATTGATATTCTTCATCACTTTCACCTTTTTGCAATATTTCTTCCGCTTTTGAAATATGTGTATATTTATTAAACTGTGCCGCTATTAAATTCACTACATTTGCCGGTCCCATTGAAACCGTAACAAGCATAAAATCACCAGATTCTTTTGTTCCTCCCTCAACTTGAACGTAAGGCTCTAATTTTGCAGCCATTCCTGGTTTCGTCACATAATACGGCAGGCGTACGTAAACAAGTAACATTGCCAATATAACCCCTATTAAAATTGCATATATAAACCGAAAACGCTTAAACATTATGTTTCTCCTTCCACTGCTCAATTAATAAATGAATATTTGCAACATGCTTTTCCGCTTCTACCTCTCCAACTCGAATAATGTCTTCAATGTTTGTAAAAGCCCGGGAACTAAATTGTTCTACAGCTGGGCGCATCATTAAATCAGATGCAATTTGCCGATTTATCACAAGCTCATGTTGCATAATTTCAATACTCTGCATAATTACATCATAAATAGACGTAACCTCTCCATTTACTTTAATCGGGGATACATCAACAGCAATGACAATATCGGCACCTAACTCTTTCACAACCGATACTGGGATGCGATCAATCACTCCGCCATCTACCAATAATCGTCCATCTATTTTCTCTGGCACAAACACTCCAGGTACAGAAATACTCGCTCTCACCGCCTCTGCAACTGGACCACTTGTAAAAACAACTTTTTCCCCCTTTAAGATATCAGTAGCCACAACAGCCGTCGGGATATCTAATTCTTCTAAATTTTTATTATATGTAAACATTTTAATCATATCTTTGACACGTTTTCCAGAAATAAATCCCATTTTCGGAACCGTAAAATCTAAATAATATTTCCTCTTAAAAACATTTGCCAGTTTATACAGTCTTTCAACGTTTGAACTAGCGGCATAAAATGTACCTACTAAAGCCCCCATACTACTTCCTGCAATCATATGAATCGGTATATCATTTTCCCTTAAAACCTTTATAACACCAATATGAGCAAAACCTTTTGCGCCCCCAGATCCAAGAGCTAAGCCAATTTTCGGTTCTTTCACTTTTCTCACCCTTTAATTTTTTTCGTTCCTTTTTCATACTTATGGTCTAAATTCACTACGTATCCACGTATACTGAAATGAACGTTTTTTGGGACAAAGGGGGATTTACTTACATGTATGAAAAATGGAAAACGGCTTTCCTTACCATATCAACACTTTTTTTAACCTTTTCTCTTGTACTCCACCCCCAAGCTGCTTTACAAGCTTCCATTCGAGGGTTAAATATATGGTGGGAAGTTGTATTCCCTTCACTTTTACCGTTTTTCATCATTGCCGAACTTCTCATTAGTATTGGTGTTGTAAAATTTATAGGCGTTATATTAGAACCACTTATGCGACCACTTTTCCGCGTTCCAGGAATAGGCGGATTTGTTTGGGCAATGGGAATGGCTTCAGGCTTTCCCGCTGGCGCCAAATTAAGCGCTAGACTGCGCAAAAGCAATCAGCTAACACAAATTGAAGCAGAGCGCCTCGTATCTTTTACAAACTCATCCAATCCACTTTTTATTTTTGGCGCTGTTTCTATCGGTTTTTTCAATAATCCGAAATTAGGAATCGTATTAGCTGCTGCACATTATTTAAGTAATTTTGCTGTCGGGTTACTGATGCGTTTTTACGGCAATAACAACAGTTCCACGCATGATAAACATGTTACTAAAAAACACCCTTTTCAAAACCCTTTTTCAATTCTACACGAGACACGTATGCAAGAAAAAAGACCAATAGGAAAATTACTTGGGGACGCTATCGTTTCTTCTATTCAAACGCTACTTATGATTGGTGGATTTATTATTTTATTCTCTGTTTTAAATAAAATGATTACTGTATTTCATATTACAGCAGCCCTTTCTTTTATTATGCAACATATTTTATCATTCTTCCAACTAACTACTGAATTTAGTATCCCAATATTATCTGGCATGTTTGAAATGACACTTGGAAGCCAAATGATTAGTCAAATAAATGAAACACCCCTCCTGCAGCAAGCTATGGTAACAAGCTTTATTTTAGCATTTAGCGGCCTTTCTATTCAGGCACAAGTCGCTAGCATATTAGCTGAAACAGACATTAGATTTAAGCCCTATTTTTTCGCAAGAATTATCCAAAGTATTCTTGCTCCTATTTTTACTTTTATATTTTGGAAACCATTTTATGAAAAAGTAAGCTCTTTTTCACCTATGCAAAAAGATATCCCTGTCTTTTTATCGAATCATTCTTCTATTCTGCATGAAATTTGGACATCTTTTATACACTACGGACCGATATTTACATTATTTTGTTTACATGTATATGTCATCTTATTATTTTTTCGAAGCAACAAAGAAAAACCCCGTTCACTTTAACGGGGTTTGAAACTTTTCTTTTAAAGCACGTTCTACAACAGGAGGTACAAGATCTACTACACTTCCTCCATATCTCGCAACTTCTTTCACAATGCTCGAGCTTAAAAATGAGTATTGATTGTTTGTCATAATAAAAAAGGTTTCAATGTTTTCATCTAACTTTCGATTCATAGAAGTAATTTGCATCTCATATTCAAAATCAGAAACTGCTCGTAATCCACGTAAAATCGCGTTCGCATTACGCATTTTTGCATACTCAACTAGTAGTCCACTATGTGAATCTACTTTGACATTAGGAATATCCTTTGTTGCTTCTCGAATTAAATCTAAACGCTCTTCCACTGAAAAGAACGGTTTTTTTGACGAGTTGTTTAAAACTACTACGTATACCTCGTCAAATACTTTTGCTCCCCTTTTAATAATATCCAGATGCCCAAGGGTAATTGGATCAAAACTTCCCGAAGAAATAGCTATACTTGTCATTCCGTCCCCTCACCTTCATACTTATAAATCGATATCGCTGTAATACCATAATTTTCAGCTCGCACTTTTACAAGTCTTCCTATAGACTCGGGTAAAACTACATCATTACCATGCTCCGCCATAATTAAACCATCGTTATGTAGCAATCCATGTTGATCCATTACACTAATTAAAGATACAATTTTTTGATCTTTATATGGAGGATCAATTAATATAAGATCAAATGACATTTCACGTTTTATAAGTGCTTTTATCGCACGTTCTGCATCATTCCGATATACTTCAGCTTGTTCCTGTATTCTACAACTTTCTAAATTTTGATGGATTACCTTTATCGCTTTATTGTCTCGATCAACAAAAATCGCTTTATCAATCCCTCTACTTATAGCTTCGATTCCAAGACCACCGCTACCACCAAATAAATCAAGAGCGACACCCCCATCAAAATAAGGGCCTATCATATTAAAAATGGATTCTTTTACTTTATCAGTCGTTGGACGTGTTGTATTACCTGGCACCGCTTTAAGTGGGTGTCCTTTACATTTTCCTGAAACTACTCTCATCTGTTGTCACTACCTTTATTTCAATCTATCGAGCAATTATAGAAAGCCCTTCTCCATTCGGTAACCGCTACCAAACTTTACGATTCCATTCATCTTCCAACGAAGACTAGAAGAACTTAGCTTAAAATAACCGCTCTGCATTTTTATGTATTCATCTCACCATTCGCTAACACGAACTATTCGTTTCACTTTATCTTTTTTATCCTATCATAAAATAAAAAAAAGAAAAATAAAAAGCCCAACATAAAATTTAATTTCATCATGTATATCTTCATTTAGATTGGACATAAATAACTATAACAACATCACCTTCGATGTTGTTGCCAACCGCGGAGAAGACTTACGTTTCCCCATAAGTTCTTCCTCCGGTTTCTCCTCTCCCTTTGCCTTCTTACTAGTACATGCTAGTATAAGAAGGGCCCTGCTTTGCAGGGTTTTTTTTCTTTGTCTACTTTTCATTTAAAAAGTGAGATGGTACAGTAAAAGAAAGAGGAGGAAAAGATATGATTCAACGCTTTATAGAACTCGGAGAGGGCTACTCTGATTTATATGAATTACTTGAAATTGCCAAAGCAAATCAAGAACGTATAACACATATGTTACAATTTGAAACAATTAAAAATGAAAAAAAAGTGTGCTCACTTGTTGTAATATTAAAACCAACTACTACTGGTGATTTCCAACCATTATACATATGTCGTGAAGGCATTCCTGTACTTGAAAATAAAAAAAGTAAACGCGTCATTTTATTTGAAGAAACGGCAGAACAACTTGGAAAAAAAGTGACTACCTTTACGGTAAAACCATCCACAACTTTCCCAGAAAAAGAACTGTTTTTCAATCATTTAATTGGTATTTTACGAATGAATAATTTTATTCCTCCAATGAAATAATGTGTTATTTCAAATAAAAAATCCCCTGTTAAAATTAGCAGGGGATTTTTTCTATTAGCTATAATCGTATTCTTTTGCCCGATCAGGACGTGAATTTTCAAATTCCGTTTTTAAATACGGGCGGTACGACTGTTCTATCTTTTTCACAAAAGGAAGTTTGTTCAACTTTTGCATCATATGCTCAATTTGTTCCATATCACAATATACTACTGCATATTTTAAACGTTTTGATATGTAATGTATGTTACCATATTTTCTTAAAATCTTGGCATGTTTCAATGAATGTAAATAAACAATCATACTTTGTCGTTGCCCGAACATAATCTTCTCCATCTTCTCCTTTTAAAAACATATATTTTATATTTTATGAAAACCAATCAGAAATTTATGACATTACAGGACAAACTCTGTATACGTTTTCTTCTATCTTCTAAAAAACGGGGTGATTTACCCCGTTTTTTTACAACCGCAACCTCCGCCGGTACCACAACCGCCACCACAGCCACCAGCATCAAAAAATGGATTTCCTGTTGGAACTTTGATGGAAGAGGACACCTCAGAACCGATTGCTACACTCACTTCATCTAACAACTTTTGTAAAGCCGTTTCTACTCGTTTAAAAGCTGCAATCTTATCATGTAAATCTACAGAACGCTTCAATTCCCTCATTTTCGTCGAAACGAAAGTATAGTCAGGATGATATTTACCGAAACGTTGCACTTCCTCATATCGTTCTTTCATCGCTGTAAATTGCTGAATTAACGTTTGAACTTCCATATCTTCATGCAAGTCTTTATAACATTTACGGTAATCTTCTGCTATATCTGAACAGATGATCGCTTTTGCAAGCTGCTCTGCCTTATCTAATATTAATACGCTTTCTAGCGTCGCTACAATCATGAGAGACACCTCCGAGTATTTATCATACCACATTTAGAATAGAACTACTAATTGAAGTGTCTCACTAAACAGAAAGATATCATTCTAACTATTTTTTAATAATTTCAGTACGCATTTATACATTAATATGTTCCGCAATGTTGTATTTAACAACATCCCACTTCCCACTATTTTCATTCACATAACTAATACATGCGTTTTTTAACGGTGTCTTAAACGAAATATCTTCCGGAGCAATTGCATGTAAAATTGCTTTTATCGCATGAGAATGGGCTACAATAATAATACGTTTGCCAGAATGAGTTTCTGCAACGTCTTTTACCGCAGCAAAACAACGAGCTACAATTTCTTCATCTTGCTCCATACCTTCTACTTTACCTTCTGCAATTAATTCCCTAACAGTCGCAACTGGCTTCCCAGAAGCTTCACCAAAATTACGTTCAACAAATCGCTCATCTAATAAAATTGATTGTAATCCAGTTGCCTCTGCAATTTCCTTAGCTGTTTCTTGCGCTCTAATTAATGGGCTACTTATAATTATATCCCATGCCTCCGCTTGCAAAGCAGCTGCACTTTGACTCGCTTGCTTCTTCCCCACTTCATTAAGCGGAATATCTTCACGTCCCTGAATAATCTCTTGAAAATTCCAATCAGTTTGTCCATGTCGTACTAAACAAATTTCCGTCATGCTCATGCTGCAACTCCTTTTTAAATAATCCGCTTCTATTGTATCAAAAGTTCTGCATGACGGACATAGTTTTCCCTTCCAATTATGTTGCATTTTGCTGCTTCATATACTGAAACATATCAATCATAATGGAAGCAACTGCCAATTGATTTTGAAATTTCTCAACTTTATCTGGTATCGTTTTTTTGAAATGTTGCATAGCTGCTAACTCAAATGCCTCTTTTTCTTCAGGGTTTCGCGTTAGTTTTCTATACCAGTACGGTTGCTCCCTAATATAGCGAGATAAATCCTCATCAGCCTTTATAAACTCCATAATTTCTGCTCTCATCCGCTTTCCTCCTAATCCTTCTGAAAGAAAAATGGATTATTTTCGGAAGTACTCTCTTCTTGCTGCGTGCGTTTCCCTTGAAATTGTTGAAAAACTTGTTGCACACTACCAATCGCACTCGTCACATTCGCTAAATGATGTTGCATTTGTTCCACGTCTAACTTTTTAAAGAAAGAAAGCATTTGTCCCATCACATCAGCAGTTTTTTCCTCTTCAGTTCGAGTATCCTTTTCTTTTCCTTTTTCTTTTTTCTTTTCTTTTACCGAAGAAAAAGCAGGCGCTCCATCCGGTCTAAAAGTTGCCCATACTGGATCTTCTTCACCAAGTAAGTACCATTCCTCATAAAACTGTTGCCAAGTTTTATGACCACTTCGAACTTCATGAACCATTTTAGGGTGATGGTTTACAAACTCTTTAAACTGTTGAACCGATGGATGTAACGGTCCTTTTGTTGTCGGCATAATCCTCACCTCTTCATGTATATCTACTATATAATAAGAAAAAAAAGGCGCATGGTTCGCCTATTTTTAGACGATTCATGCACCTTTTTATCCTACTATTTGCATAGGGGAAGATTCCCATCCACAATTTACAGTTTCATTTTATTTCCGAATAAAATTTTGTGTATAAAACTTATCGTATACGCCAACACCTAATCCTGTAAATTGTTCATTCAATAAATTCTTTCGATGTCCCTCACTATTTAACCAACCTTGCAATGCCGCAACCCCATCACTATGTTGCGCCGCTATGTTCTCACCGGCAAGCTGAAATCCTACTTTCCCGCGCTGTAAACGATCTCCTAACGTACCTAATGTAGGTGAATCGTGTGAAAAGTAATTATTATCCTTCATATCTTTACTATGACCGATTGCCACCTCTGCCGTTTGTTGGTCCCACGCTAATAACGGTAAATTATGACGACTTCGAATAATATTTGTTAAATCAAAAATTTGTTGCATATTCCCATTCTCTATTTGTTTCATTTTATCTGGAGTTAATGGTTGTTCTGCTAATAATTCACCCGAATAAACGAGCTGATACGGTCTTTGACGCAATAACGTTTCGTCATCCATATAACGAACACCGACAAGCTCATGCGTAAAATGATCAAAATATAATTGTGCCCAACCATCTTCTACTGGTACTAATGGTTGTTCCATCACTTCAGTATCAGATAACTCAAATTGATAACTATTCTTTCCTCTTTTTAACGAAATCTCATGAGAAAGTGGATTCTTTTTATACACATCTTCATACTTTTCATTTATATAATAAGGTGGCACCTTAACTTGCTCACCAGCGACATACGCCGTTACAATTTTGCGTTCAGCAACCCCAAATTGAACATACTGAGATAAATCTTGATTGTATACCCACCATTCATATCCGTAAGCAGATGGTTCTATTCGAGAAGGTTCGCCCCATTTTGCTAATAAATTTTCAGAGTCCCCACCAATCATATTTAAAACCGTATCGGAAGAGTCTTCATTCACTTGTTTTTTCTTTTTCACAATTTTATTTTCTTGCTTTGATTGAGATGGGGTTAATATATATTGTGAAACGAGTAATTTCCCGTATAAATCAACAGCTAAAATTAAAATTGTAATCATTACGATACGCAATAATTTCTTCAATCGATATACCTCCTGCACAAAACATAAAATTGAGATATACACAAATCCTTTTCTTTCCTTTTTTTGTGTGTACCGTACTCTTTTCACTATATCATATTTTTGCAAAAAAAGTCTGGATTATCCCTTTTCTCTCAATATGAATTGCACTTTCTTATTATTCATACTATTATAAAAATAATGATGTAACATAAAAAAAGGAGGTATTTTATGCAATTTACAAATACAAAATTTAATGGAGCCGTCGTTGATTTAACACTATTAACAGAGATTATGGAAAAGAACCATTTTGTACTTGCTGGACAGTGGGATTATGAACGAGTTACATACGATTATAAATTCGAAATATTAAACGATGTTTATTATTTACGTGTACAAGGTTTAGCTGTTGAAGGTGACATTGGTAGTAGACACGCTGAAATAAAGCTACTTCCTCCCTTATTAGGTAAACACTATTATCCTCACGGCGTTGAATATGGTGATGGTGAAATTTTCCCAACGAATGTACTTCAAAAAAGCGAACAACTCCTACAAAATGTCGAAAAAGAGTTAAAAGAATTCCAAATCATTGAGTAAAATAAAAGTGAGTGCATCATATTGATGCACTCACTTTTATTTCGTTTGTAAATACGGCGGCAATTGTTGTAACTGCTCTTTATCCTTTTCACGCTCTCGACGCGCCCATCGAAAGAAAACATAACCAATAATCGTACCGTACACTATTTCCTGGACAATTTTCATAATGATGCCGCCTGTTTGTTGGTCTTGTAAAACAGGCATCCAGTGTAAAAATTCTGGTCCAGTTATATTTAAATCAGATAAAGTTCCCGCTGGTACACATAATTCCATCGCCTTCATCCAAGCAGCTGGATCCGTATACGTTGCAAACAACGGTGCCGTCGCAAAAATAATTAACGCGCAAGCTGGCGTTAATAATATACCATTAGCAAACATATAACCAAGTTTCTTTATATCACTTAACGTTTGATATTCTGGTAATGGATTTAGCATCGGCCACCACATCATGATTGCCGTAAAGAACAATATAGCGAGACAAATAGGATGAGCAATTTGACTTTGTTTTACTGTATCAAAAACAACTGGTAAATGATAAAAAGAAAACAGGCCATTAAATACAAACAATGCGATAAGTGGCTTAGTAAATATCTTCAATATAATTTGAACGAACTTAAAAGAAGTAATATAACGATATAACCAAACTGGTATACCAAGCAACAATAACGGCGGAACGGCAATATACATAACTGCCATTTCAAACATATGTGCACTAAATATAATATGACCAATTAAATCAATAGGCCCTCCCTTTACAAAATACAAAAGAACAATCCCGGTCGTAAAATAAAAAACTTGCTTCTTACTTACCTTTGTCGCATGTTCAAATCGCATTCTATATGGCCCAATAATTAAAAAATACCCAATGAGGATCGAAAGCATAAATAATAAAAAGATTGGACTCCATAGCGCTTGAAAACCAAATATCCACAAGTTACTCATTGTCACACCTACCTTCTTCAGGTTATCTTTTCACATAATATGAAGAGGGAGCTGTGGCAACACAAGCTCCCTCTTCACTTTTCAAATCCACACGATTGTCATAAAAGCTAAAATTGTAATTAACCCGATTAGCAGACCAGAATAAAGAAAGAAACTCGCTGCTTCATGTCCTTTATGACTCATATGCATAAAATAGTACAATTGAAAAATTACTTGTACCACCGCTAATAGTAAAATAAATGGTACTGAGAAAATCGGACTGAAAGTTTTCGGATATGCTACTGCTACAAATGCAACTAATGTTAAAAATATCATTAATGCAAATGTAATAACTTGATGCTTCATTTCCTCCGCACTTTTCCTCTTCCGGTAAACGAGATCAACTTTAGGATTATTCGTTTGCTTTATCGCCATTGTTTATCCCACCATTCCCATTAAATATACTACAGTGAAAATAAACACCCAAACTACGTCAATAAAATGCCAATAAATTGATGCAACATAAAACTTCGGTGCATTGTATAAATTTAGACCTCTCTTCGCATTTCTAAAGATTAATGTTAAAATCCAACACAATCCAAACAATACGTGGAGTCCATGTGTACCAACAAGAGCATAAAACGCAGAACCAAATGCACTACTTCTCATAGTATGCTTAAATTCATGTGTATAATGGTAAAACTCATAGATCTCAAACCCTAAAAACCCTAATCCTAGCAGCACTGTTACCAGTAGCCAAAGTTGCATTTTCTTAAAATTAAAGTTTTTCATATGATACATCGCATATACGCTCGTTAAGCTACTCGTTAATAAAAGCATCGTCATAATGAAAACGAGTGGCATTTGGAACATCTCTTGAGATGTTGGTCCGCCATTTGTAGAATTCTTTAACGCTAAATATGTGCCAAATAAGGAAGCGAACAATACTGTTTCGCCTCCAAGAAATAACCAAAAACCGACAAACTTATTTTTCCCCTCAAGGGTTGCTTTTTCAGGCTCTGCTGGAAATGTTTCATTCGTTAATTTTTCATCTACATGCATTACGCCTTGCCCCCCTTATCTTCTAAATCTTCTTTATGAATATGATATCCATGATCATCAATTACTGAACGTAGGAACATTGTACCAAACGTAATAATTAAACCGATAATTGCTACTAATAACCAAAACTTATCTTTTCCACCCTGCATATACATTGCACCGAATGCCGCTATAAACAATCCTAAAGAAATGATAAATGGTGAAAATGATGGATTTGGCATATGAATATCACCCACTGGTTCCGCCGCTGTCATCTCTTTATTCCCTTCACGTTTTTCAATCCAAAACGGATCTAACCCGCGAACAAATGGTAATTGTTTAAAGTTATATTCTGGTGTAGGTGCTGGCATTGTCCATTCTAATGTACGTCCATCCCACGGATCACGACCAGCCTTTTCTTTTGATACTGTTGTTTTAATTACATTGAATAGAAGAACAATCGTTCCAAGAGCCATAAATACCGCTCCAATAGAACTAATCATATTGCCCATTTCCAACCCTTGACCTTCAAGATATGTGTAGTAACGACGTGGCATACCAATTAAGCCAAGGAAATGCTGAATGAAGAACGTTAAATGGAAACCGATAAAGAATAACCAAAATGTTATCTTTCCTAACGTTTCATTCAATACTTTATTAAACATCAGTGGCCAATAATAATGGGCTCCTGCAAGTAAACCAAATACAACACCACCGACAATTACATAATGAAAGTGAGCTACTACGAAATAGTTATCATGAAATTGATAATCAGCTGGTGCAGATGCTAGCATAACGCCTGTAACTCCTCCCATTACGAATGATGGAATGAAGGCTACTGCCCACATCATCGGTGTCGTAAAACGAATACTTCCGCCCCACATTGTAAAGAGCCAGTTGAATATTTTAATACCGGTCGGAACCGCAATCGCCATTGTTGCAACTGAGAAAATAGCATTTGCAACTGGACCAAGCCCAACAGTAAACATATGATGCGCCCATACCATAAACCCTAAAAATCCAATTAATACTGTCGCAAATACCATCGACGAATAACCAAATAATCGTTTTTTCGAAAACGTCGCGAAGATTTCTGAGAATATTCCGAAAGCTGGGAGTATAAGAATGTATACTTCTGGATGACCGAAAATCCAGAATAAGTGCTCCCATATAATTGTATTCCCGCCCAGTGCTGGATTAAAGAAACTTGTTCCAAATAAGCGGTCTAACATTAAAAGTCCTAATCCTACAGTTAACGGCGGAAAAGCAAATAATATTAATGAAGATGTTACAAATGTCGTCCATGTAAACATCGGCATACGCATATACGTCATCCCTGGCGCACGCATATTAATAATGGTTACAAGGAAGTTAATACCTCCAATTAATGTACCTATACCGGAGATTTGCAAGCCAAGCACATAAAAATCAACACCATGGCCTTTAGAGGCTAAAGCTAAAGATGCATAAGATGTCCATCCTGCATCAGGTGCTCCACCTAAAAACCAACTTAAATTTAAAAATACTCCACCAAAGAAAAATAACCAAAATCCGAGTGAATTTAAAAACGGGAACGCTACATCACGTGCACCAATTTGAAGTGGTACAGCGGCGTTCATAAATGCAAACACGAGTGGCATAGCTGCGAGGAAAATCATTGTTGTACCGTGCATAGTTAATACTTGATTATAAGCATCCCCAACAAGAAAAGCGTTGTTAGGAATCGCTAATTGAAGGCGAATAAATAGAGCTTCTATTCCGCCTATTATAAAAAACAATCCACCTGCAATTAAATAGAGAATGGCAATCTTTTTATGGTCTACTGTCGTTAAATAATCCCATATGACAGCACCCATCCCCTGTTTTTTTGCTACAGAACTCACGTTTTCAACCTCCCCTTCGCGAATAATCCCTCTTTACTTTTCAACTTTTAACGTTTGTAAATATGCATTTAATGCATCAATTTGATCGTCTGTTAAGTTGCCATATTTACCAGTCATTTTATTTCCTGGTTTCATATTTTCAGGATCTTTCAGCCATTTTTTTAAGTTTTCTTCATTGTTTTCAGCAATGCCGGCAACTGTATCGCGATCCGCAAAGTTTGCTAAGTTTGGTGCGATACGAGCGGAAGGTGGTCTACTATCATTAGATCCAACTGCGTGACAACCAATACAGCTTTTATTAAATATTTCTTGGCCTTCTTGCGCCTTTGTTGAAGCTACTTCTTTCTTCCCATCAATTTTCTTCATATCAGCAAGCCACTTTTTGTACTCGCTTTCATCTAAAGCTTTCACTTTGAATTGCATTAAAGAATGTGATGGGCCGCAAAATTCTGTACAAAAACCATTATAAGTGCCCGATTTATCTGCCTTTAACCACATTTTGTTTACATTATCTGTATTTGTATCCATTTTCCCAGCTAAAGATGGAACCCAAAACGAATGTTTAATATCGGCACCCTTCAAATTCAAATACACTTTCTTACCTGTGGGGATGACTAAATCTTGAGAAGTTACTATCTTTTCTGATTTATAAGAAAATTCCCACCAATAAAGATTCGCTGTTACATCAACAACGATAGTATCTTTATCAATATTCTTTTTCTCCATCGCACTTACATCAGCAAGTTTGAATGTATATGTAACCGTCGGAACAGCTAAGATTAGCAAAAGAATAATCGGAATAACTGTCCATATAATTTCTAGTTTGTGATTCCCTTCAACTTGCTCCGGAATATAATCTTCCTGACCTTTCTTTTGTCGGAAACGCACAATTACATATAAGAAAATAATAGTAACTACTAGTACTACTCCTACCATGATCGCACTTGCTAGTAAGAGCAGATCGTATTGCATTTTTGCTACCTCTCCTTGCGGAATTAAAGTAGATTGAAAGGCTTTACCGCATCCCCCTAACAGTAAAGCCAGCAGTGAAACGAACGAAAGCAGTCGCCACTGTTTCTTCATACAAACAACCCCCACTTTCCTTGTGAATTAGATTGTACTTTATAGTTAAGTAAAGTAAATCTCAACGTAAAGAAATCCAATTATGTCGTTGTCTTAGAAGAATGTAACTACAATCATTGATACAAATAAGATTGTTAAATAATTTAGGGAATAAACAAACATTTGCACGGACCATTTGATGTCATCTTTCTTACGGAAGCCATAAAAACCTAAAACGATCCATCCGATGTTAAGCAGTGTTGCAATTACCATAAATGTTATCCCTAGTCCACTCATATAAAATGGTAGTGGTAATAAACATACTGTCCAAATCATAATTTGGCGTTTCGTAATTTCAAATCCATGAACTACAGGAAGCATTGGAATTCCTGCGTTTCGATATTCATCAACACGTTTCATTGCTAATGCAAGGAAATGTGGGATTTGCCAAATAAACATAATTAAAAATAACATCCAAGCAATTGGATGGCCTAAAGATGGATCGATTGCTGCCCATCCAATTAAAGGTGGAACTGCACCAGATATACTACCTACAACAGTATTTAGTGTATACTTTCTCTTTGTCCATAAACTATATAGAACAACATATGTGAAAGCACCAATAAATCCCATTAAGACTGCCATTGGTGTTGTTAATAATAAAAATACAAAACCAAGAAGTAATATAACTAGTCCAAATGTAAGTGCAAATCCTGGTTTATACTTTCCAGTAACCGTTGGACGGGTCTTTGTTCTTTCCATTAATGGATCGATGTCTCGATCAATGTAGTTGTTTAAACAACATACCCCTGCCATAACTAATCCAGAACCAACGATTGTAAAGAATAACTTATCCAGATTGTCCATTACACTTAATCCATTAAAGTGTAATGCCAACCAAAATCCTGTAAATACAGTAAGTGTATTTGAGTTTACAATCCCCATTTTAACGAGCGCTTTTAAATCTTGTAACCGAGTTGTTTCCGGTACGCTTGTAACAGCAGACTCATCATGCAGCTCACTTGTTGCATGGTTCATCACTTTAACCCCCTCTTAAAACTTTCATCTTTCTTTTTGCGCCTATTTCAAATTGAAATATTTCGCTTCTATATAGCAATATTATTACAGTAGAAACATTGTTAACCCATTCTACTACTAATCTACGCCCATACTCCAATATATTAAATCATATTTCCCGAACATTTTGTGAAGAAAACATGAACTTTTTGTGTCGAACATAAAAAACTTAATTGTTACTTATCCATATCATAACATGATGTTACCTTCTATAATAAACTTTTTTGTCATATTTAACACGTATTCTCCCCATTTCTTTTCAAAATAGCCTATTTTTCACCTAAAAATTTCCTTATAAACCTTATTTCCACACCCGTTTTCTCTTCCCTGTCTTCCCCCTCCATTTCTTTGCTATTTTATTATTTTTTATATATCATAGGAACTAGCGCGTTTTATTCTATACATAATGGAATGAAAATATTTCGCAATAACTTCATAGCAGAAAGATGGTGAAAGAGATTGCAACGCTTTATTAAATGGTTAGCAGTCATTACGAGTCTTGATTTATTAATAGTTTTATTAGGAGGCGCCTTAGTTACAAAAACAGGCTCTGGCCAAGGATGCGGTAAATCATGGCCACTTTGTAACGGTGAATTTGTTCCATCTAATTTATCAATGGAAACTATTATTGAACTAAGTCATCGCCTTACATCAGGATCAGCAGGAATTCTTGTCACTCTCCTTTGTATTTTGTCCTGGAAATATTATAAACATGTGCGCGAAACAAAAACGTTAGCAATTTTATCCTTCGTATTTTTAGTTGCACAAGCATTAATGGGAGCCGCAGCGGTTGTTTGGGGGCAAATGCCAGCTGTACTTGCTATCCATTTCGGTATTTCCTTAATTTCATTTGCTTCTGTCATTTTATTAACGTGTCTTATCTTTGAAATCGACCAAAAATTTGATGCACGTTCACTTATTATGGACAAAAAAATGAAATTTCATATTTATGGTGTAACAATTTACAGTTATATTGTCGTCTACACAGGGGCTTTAGTACGTCACGAACGAGCTAGCTTAGCCTGTCCAGACTTTCCTTTATGTAGCAAAAATAGACCTATGCCAACTCAATTACATGAATGGGTTCAAATGGGACATAGAGTTGCAGCGATGTTAATTTTCGCTTGGATACTATACGCGATGATTCTCGCTATCCGCCATTACAAACAGCAGCCTGTCGTATACTGGGGATGGATCATCTCATTTATCCTTGTTACACTTCAAGCTATCGTAGGAATTTTAGTCGTATTTACAAATGCTAGTTTATCAATGGCATTATTACATTCACTATTCATTTCTTGCTTGTTTGCTGTACTATGCTATTTAGTTATGTTAGGTACAAGAAGTAAAGTGAATGCAAAAGAAGCTGCATCAACTTCTAAACAAACAAAATAAATGAAAATACCTTGCCCGAATTGGCAAGGTATTTTTTCGTAATAAAAAAGAGCTGTGTTTCCACAACCCTTTTTTATTTTAGTGATCTAATTCAATGAGTAAGTCACCCGTTTGAATTGCATCTCCATCGTTAACATATACTTTTTTCACTTTACCATTAAACGGCGCTTGAACTGTCGTTTCCATTTTCATCGCTTCTGTAATTGCCATAGAATCGCCTTTTTTCACTTCATCGCCTTCTTTTACAACTACTTTAATAACCGTTCCTGGCATTGTTGCGCTAATGTGGTTTGGATTTTCACGGTTTCCTTTCACACGTTGTGCAACTGTCGCTTTCACACTTTCGTCTTTCACAACAATCTCACGTGGTTGACCGTTAAACTCCAAGTAAAGAACACGATTTCCATCTGGCTGAGGCTCTCCAATTGATACTAGTTTAACCATCAATGTTTTACCTTGTTCAATTTCCACATCGATTTCTTCACCAAGTCTCATACCATAGAAGAATGTCGGTGTATCAAGCACAGATACATTTCCATAAATCTCAGCAACTTTTTCGTAATCCATAAATACTTTTGGATATAATGCATATGCAACTACATCAAACATCGTCACTTCGCGTCCAAGTTTATGGAATAGCTCTTCTTTTAACGCGTCGAAATCTACTGGTTCTAATAATTCACCTGGTCTTACTGTTAATGGTTCTTTCCCTTTTAAAATAATTTCTTGTAACTTTTTCGGGAAACCACCATATGGTTGTCCTAAATCTCCAGAGAACATTTCAACAACAGATCCTGGGAAGTCCATAGAATGTCCACGCTCTAAAACATCTTGTTCTGTTAAGTGATTTTGAACCATGAATAATGCCATATCACCGACAACTTTAGATGATGGCGTTACTTTAACAATATCACCAAACATGTCATTCACACGGCGGTACATTACTTTCACTTCATCGAAACGATCGCCTAAGCCAACCGCTTTCGCTTGTTGTTGTAAATTACTATACTGTCCGCCTGGCATTTCGTGCATATATACCTCTGTATGAGGAGCATTCATACCACTTTCAAACGGTGCGTAGTATTTACGTACATCTTCCCAGTAATGAGATAATTTTTCTAATGAATCTATATTAACATCTGGCTGTCTTTCGTTTCCACCTAACGCATAGTATAGCGTGTTCGCACTTGGTTGTGACGTTTGACCAGCCATAGAACTTACTGCTACATCGACAATGTCAACACCTGCTTCAATTGCTTTCGTATACGTTAATATACCATTTCCACTCGTATCGTGTGTGTGCAGGTGAATCGGAATCGATACCGTCTCTTTTAATGCTGAAACTAAATCATATGCTGCATTTGGTTTTAGTAAGCCCGCCATATCTTTAATACCTAAAATGTGAGCTCCTGATGCTTCTAATTCTTTTGCTAAATTTTTATAGTAATTTAAATCATATTTACTACGTAACGGATCATGAATATCCCCTGTGTAACACATAGTTGCTTCTGCAATTTTACCAGTATCTCGTACAGCATCAATCGCAACTCTCATACCTTCTACCCAGTTTAAGCTATCAAAAATACGGAACACATCAATTCCAGCTTGAGCAGAACACTCCACAAACTTTTGAATTAAATTATCCGGATAGTTTTTGTAACCAACCGCGTTTGAAGAACGAAGTAACATTTGGAATAAAACATTTGGCATTTTTTCACGAAGATCTAGTAATCGTTCCCACGGATCTTCTTTTAAGAAACGATATGCAACATCAAACGTCGCACCGCCCCACATTTCTGCTGAGAATAAGTTCGGTAACATTCTCGCTGTCGGCTCTGCAATTTGGTGTAAATCTTTTGTACGAATACGCGTTGCAAGTAATGACTGATGCGCATCACGGAATGTTGTATCCGTTAAAAGTACACGTTTTTGATCTTGTACCCATTTTACTAATCCGTCTGCTCCACGCTCATCCAAAATTTGTTTCGTTCCATTTTGGATTGGCTCTGAGTGTAATACATTCGGTATACGAGCATCTGGGAATATTGGTTTCTCTTTTTTCCCTACTCCTGGGAAGCCATTTACTGTTACTGTCCCGATGTAATTTAACATTTTCGTTCCTCGGTCTTTACGTTTCGAGAACAAGAATAGTTCAGGTGACGCATCAATAAATGAAGTGTCATATTCCCCTGATAAGAAGTTTTTATGTTTTACTACATTCTCTAGGAATGGAATATTCGTTTTAATACCACGAATACGGAATTCTTTTAAGTTACGTTCCATTTTTGCAGCAGCTTGTTCAAAAGTAAGCGCCCATGTTGTAACTTTTACAAGTAAAGAATCATAGTACGGTGTAATAACAGCACCTTGGAAACTATTACCTGTATCAAGACGAACTCCAAAGCCACCACCTGATCGATATGCCATAATTTTTCCTGTATCCGGCATGAAATTATTTAGTGGATCCTCAGTCGTTACTCGAGATTGTATTGCGAATCCATGTACAACAACTTCCTCTTGCTTTGGAACACCCACCAATTTGCTATGTAATGCATGTCCATCAGCTATTAAAATTTGTGATTGAACGATATCGACTCCTGTAATCATTTCTGTAATTGTATGTTCTACTTGAACACGCGGATTTACTTCAATGAAATAGAAATTATCATCTTTTACAAGAAATTCAACTGTTCCTGCGTTTAAATAATTTACATTTTTCGTTAATTTCACAGCAGCATCACAAATACGCTGACGCAAATCATCTGAAAGCGACACACTAGGTGCAATTTCTACTACTTTTTGATGACGACGTTGTACAGAACAGTCTCGCTCGTATAAATGAACAACATTGCCCTCTTCATCTGCTAAAATTTGAACTTCTATATGTTTAGGTTTTTCAACGAATTTTTCTACGTATACTTCATCATTACCAAAGGCTGCTTTCGCTTCTGACTTTGCTCGATTATACGATTCTCTTAATTCTTCACTAGTACGTACAATACGCATACCACGACCGCCACCGCCAAGGGAAGCTTTAATAATAATCGGGTAATCATACTTTTCAGCAAATTCTTCGACTTCTTCTAATGAATCTACTGGCCCATCACTACCAGGAATAACTGGAATTTGTGCTAGCTGCGCTTGTGTTCTTGCTTTTACTTTATCTCCAAACATATCTAAATGCTTACTTTTTGGACCGATAAAGATAATCCCTTCTTCTTCACAACGTTTTGCGAATTGAATATTTTCTGACAAGAAACCATATCCAGGGTGGATTGCATCTACATGATTACTTTTCGCAATCTCAATAATGCCCTCAATATCTAGATAAGCATCAATTGGCTTTTTTCCTTCCCCAACTAAATAGGATTCATCGGCTTTATAACGATGATAAGAACCACTATCCTCTTTAGAATAGATTGCAACTGTTTTTAATCCCAGTTCCGAACAAGCTCGAAACACACGAATTGCAATCTCTCCACGGTTAGCTACCAATACTTTTTGAATACGTTGCAGCTTTGTCATGATTTTCCCCCTCTACTTTCCTACCACTCTAGAGATAAAATATATACACACCATAAAGAGCGTGAAGTTCTTCACTTTCTACATTATATTATACTTAGAAAGCTTCACTTTATTTTTATCCATCATACCTTATTTTTTAACAAATGATAAGTTTTCTGAGCAATTTGTCTCACAAAAATAGTATAGCATACCTCTTCCTTTTCTAACAACTTAATTGTATATCACTTTTGGATTAATGTGATATACCTTTTACCTGAAAGAGAAATTAATACATCATATTTAAAAACTACTTAAAAATAAAAAAACACATCATGCTCTAAAGCACAATGTGTTTTATTTTACAACTACAAGATGTGGTCCACCTTGTTCTCTTTCTTTAACTGTCTCGTTCTGTTGTTTCTCTTGTCGTTTTACATGACTAGCAATATTGAGTAATATCCCCATCGCAAGTAGATTAGCTAATAAGGAACTCCCACCATAACTAACAAACGGTAAAGGAACTCCTGTAAGTGGTATTAATCCAGACATACCACCAACATTAACAAATGTTTGGACTCCAAACAAACTTGCAATTCCGATAGCTATTAAACTTCCAAATGGATCTTTACACTTTTGTGCAACTCTAAAGGCCCGAATAATTATAAGTAATAAACAGATTAAAATAATAGCCACACCTATAAAACCAAGTTCTTCAGATATAATTGCCATTATAAAATCCGTTTGTGGTTCTGGTAAGTAACCATACTTTTGTACACTATTTCCTAATCCTCTACCATTTAGCCCTCCCGAAGCAATTCCAATAAATGAATTCACTAATTGAAACCCATCCTTTTGAGGATCATTAAACGGATCAAGAAAAACAGAAAAACGTGCCTTTTGATATGGATTTAATGCATAATTACCAAGAAAATATAGTGCCGGAATCCATACTATAGAAGTTAAAGCAATTCGTTTAATCCATAAGTTAACCTGTACTCCCGAACAAAGAAACATAATTCCTACTGTTCCTGCAATTAACAAATCAGTACCTAAATCATTTTGCTTTAATATTAAAAACATGATTATTCCAACACCAATAAGTACTGGACCTGACCCTTTGAAAACAGGTGTATTCGTTTCTTGTCTTTTCGCAAAAAAATGAGCTAAGACGAGAATAACTGTTATCTTAACAAATTCTGCAGGCTGTATTCCAAATATCCACCCGTTTGCACCGTTTACTTTCTTAGTGAAAAAGGCAGCTGCAGCTAATAAGGCAACACTAGCACCATAACTCCCCAATAAAAAAATTCGTTTTCTCCAAACTTTATATGGGATAGTAGCAATAATTATTAATACCATTGTCCCAACAACTAAAGTAATTAATTGTCTTTTAAAAAAGAAATTTGCTGGTTTATCAAATCTCGAAATCGCAACAATGGAACTAGAACTATATACCATTATAACTCCCAACACACATAAGATAACAAGAGGAAGTAATAATGAATAATCCATTGATTTCCATACTCTTTTCATTTCATTTCCTCTCTCTGTTTCAATTTAATTATTGTTGTATTCCATATGTACATTGATTCTTCCTGCTTTATTATACAAATAAAAAGCTCAAACTTTTTCAGTTTGAGCCCCCTTATTTGAACCCGTTATTGTTGTTTGTTTGTAAATGCTTCATGAAGTGCAGATAACTCACGTTCAAGCTCTCCTAACATTGCTTTCCCTTGTTCTTCTGAAATAAGACCAAGGCGAACTGCAAAATCGACTTCGCGGGATAGTCCAAACATTTGTGTGTCTAACACTTCTTCATATAATGGACATTGCGGCATTGTAAGATGGTCCATTTGCACCTTAATAAGTCTTAAAATCTTCTCCGCATCCGCTTGTAGAAGGGCTAGTGCCTTTTCCTGATGATTTGATACTGTCTCAGACGCCAAATTGATTCCCTCCGTTTCCGTCCTACTCTCTCCTATCTATTAATATTAGCGATAGTTTTAATAAATTGCAATAGAAACATTTTTTGTGACAATAGTGTCTAATACTATTATACTGAAAAGTGGGAGTATAACACAAATGGGGGAACAACAATGAGCGAAATTTTATTTATTAATGGAAAAGTTCGTTTTCCAATCACTATCGATCCAACCGTTTGGATCTTTGATGATCGAAAAGTAGATTTGACAACTTACTTTGATGAAACGAGAGAAAACACTTCAGAACTAGAAGCTTATTTAAAAAACACTTCGGAACATTGGGATCGCGAAATCCGTGATGGTGCTGCTTTCCCGCCGATACAACAAAGTGTAAAGAAATTTAAAAAAGAACAGCTAATTACTGGAACGTTCGGTATACCATTTCAACCTTTTCTTGCTAACGCCGAAATTTCAGATGACGCTACGCAAGTCGAGATCGAAACAGTAGATGATACAATAACGCTTCCATTAGAAACTGTCAAACATGCTATTCTTGGTTTTTCAAAAGAGGGAAAACCATTAAAAGAAGATGGACCTGTTCATTTATATTACAATGATGGATCTAATAGACAAAATCCAATCCGTAACATCCGCAAATTTACAATTATTTAAAGAAAAGGAGTGAGCTTCAGCTCACTCCTTTTTATAATAAATCTGCTGCTAGTTGAGCTAAATTAGATCGCTCCCCTTTTACAAATTTCACATGACCACTAATACGTTGCTCTTTAAATTTCTCTACAACATATGTTAAACCGTTATTATACTCATCCAAATACGGATGATCAATTTGCTGAGGATCTCCCATTAATACGATTTTACTTTTTTCTCCTACCCTCGTTAGTATCGTTTTCACTTCATGCTTCGTTAAATTTTGTGCTTCGTCAATTATAATGAATTGATCTGGAATACTTCTCCCGCGTATATACGTAAGAGCTTCTACTTCTATCGAACCCATTCCAGCTAAAATAGCATCTAACTCTCCTGGTTTTTTCGTATTAAATAAATACTCTAGATTATCAAAAATCGGTTGCATCCACGGTCTTAACTTTTCTTCTTTTTCTCCCGGTAAATAACCGATATCTTTCCCAACTGGAACAATTGGCCGTGCAACGAGTAGTTTTTTGTATAACCCTAAATCTTCCGTTTGCATGAGCCCCGAAGCTAAAGCTAGTAATGTCTTTCCTGTACCAGCTTTCCCTGTTAGCGTGACTAGCGGAATATCTTCACGAAGCAACAATTCTAATCCCATAATTTGCTGCACATTTCGTGGTCGTATTCCCCATACTTGTTCATTATGAAAAATAAGTTTCTTTACCTTCTTACCTAAATGATCCACAATACCTAGTGCTGAACTAGATCCACCTAACGCATCTTTCATTACTACAAACTGATTTGGATAAAAAGGATGATTTGCAATTTCGGATAAAGGCAATTCGCCTTTTTCATAAAAATAATCCAATTGTTCTTTTGATATATATCCTTCTAAAAATCCTGAATATATATTTTCCACTTCAATAACCCGATCACTTAAATAATCTTCCGCCTTTAAACCTATTGCATCTGCTTTTACCCTTACGAGCACGTCTTTACTTACTAAAATAACAGACTTCCCGTCCTCTTTTTCTTGTTCTTCTAAAGATAGATTTTTTGCTACAGCTAAAATTCGATTATCATTTGTTTTTTCTACAAAAATATCTTGTAGTTGGACAAACGAACGATGATTTAATTCAATACGAAATGTACCGCCGTTTTCTAGCGGAATACTTTCATGCAGTTTTCCTATTTCACGAAATTTGTCTATTAACTTAGATACATAACGAGCGTTTCGTCCTACTTCATCCATATAACGTTTTTTCGAATCAACCTCTTCTAATACAACTGCTGGAATCACTACTTCATTGGTTTCAAATGAAAAAATAGATAAAGGATCCTGCAAAAGTACATTCGTATCTAACACATAAATTTTATCCAACCTGTTACCCCCTGACTCCACTTTTAAATTTGTAGAACAAGGGTTTCATCCATAAAATATGGACGAACCATTGTTATAATTATATGTACCGTATAAACGAGGTAGAATCGAAATTTATAGCCATTAAACCTTTTATTTATTTTTTATTCATTTCTATTCAATATATTACTTTTAATTATAATTATTAACATAAAATCACAATAAGTAATTACAAAAGTTAATAACTGACTTTCTTATTTATCACATTTATAATTCTTTCATTCCTGCTAACACCTGGTTATCGAGCTTTTTAGCTGCACGAAGATCATACGTTTTTTCATATGTTGGTTCAATTGCAAGTTTTGCACCATAAAACATAACATCACGTACTTCTTGTACATTTACTTCTATTACAGTCAATTTTAAAGGAATGCCTTCCATTCTATCAGTCAAAATTTCACCTGCACCACTTATGGAAAATACGGATTCATTCGCCATTATAGTCAATACCACTCCAGTACTATGTCTTATATTTTCCACAATACGTGAACGTTGATCTACTGCAAATCGAATACTAGTTTTACTCACTGCATACACCCAAGAAATAGCACTTACGTTAGGAACTTGTTTTTCAAAATCTGTTGTTGCTACCATAACAATACACTCTTTACGTAACGTTTGTACTAAATCATCCGTTAATGTGGGCTCTACTACATTCGCCATATTTCCACCTCCAAATATACTTCATATATCCTTATCATAACCTATTTTTTGAATTGCGAAAATATTATTTTTTCCCGCTATTATTCAAAAACATTACACTTCCATGATATACTTATACTGATAGAATTCGTATTGAGGTGACGAAATGAGAGTCAAATGTATGATTTGTGATAAAAAAGATATGTTAGATGATGAAAATCCTATGGCAAAAAAACTGCGTAATCGCCCTATTCATACATATATGTGCATGGAATGTTCGGAACGAATTGCTGAACGTACGATGGAACGTCATGCAAGTGGTAATTTCCGATTATATCGTGATAAAAAAGTCGAAGACGATTGGTAAAATATAAATAAGTCCTTTATCAATATGATAAAGGACTTATTTATATTTTTCAGGTTCGCGATTCATTTGATCCAAAAAACAATCAATAGCTTCTAATGGAAACCTTGCAGATTTTCTTTCTCCATTTATTTCATATGTAACTACATACATTTCCTCGTTCTTCTTAACTTCCACATTTCTCAATTTATGTTCTTCATATATCATATTTTGAAATAACAAATACGTTTCTTTTGCAGCACTATCATCCGGACGTGCTTCGGCAACTGTTTTAATTGTTAACCAATTATATAACGCATCTTGTACGGAACGCATAAAGCTTCCCCCTCATCCTGCTTTTTGTTGTCTTGCTTGACGTAATCTCAACCTATAAATCCCAAGTACAATTGCTGCTACAACAAGCCCCTCTCCAACAGGTAAAAAAACTGCAAAGAAAGTTAACACTGTACACCCAATCGCTAACGATATATATATCACTATATTTTTTATCATAGATAGCTTTCTTGCAAAACCTAAATTATACACAAGTGCACTTAATATAATAATGACGCCATACAGTAACCACATCCCTAGTTCTGGATTTTCATCAACTTTACATAACTTCGCAAAAAACGACATTCTTTCTAACACTATTTATCCCCCTTCCTCATAAATCAAACCATTTTTCTTTATGTACTTAATACAAGAGTAACCTGTGAAAAAAATACTGTCCACAAAAAGAGTAAATATTCTAAAAAATAAACATAAAAAAACAGCTACCTTAATTAAAGGTAGCTGTTTTACTATTTTACGCTTCTACAGATTTCTTTTTCTTAGCAGCTCTTTCACGTTCGCTCTTATCAAGAATCTTTTTACGTAAACGAATGGATTCTGGAGTTACTTCACAGAACTCGTCATCGTTTAAGTACTCTAATGATTCTTCTAAAGTCATTAAGCGTGGTTTTTTCATTGTTGAAGTTTGATCTTTCGTCGCAGAACGAATGTTAGTTTGTTGTTTCATTTTCACAACGTTAACTGTTAAGTCATTCTCACGAGTGTGTTCTCCGACAATCATACCAGCATATACTTCTGTACCTGGTTCAACGAAGATTACACCACGGTCTTCAACTTGCATAATACCGTATTGTGATGCTTTTCCTGTTTCAAGTGAAACTAGAACACCTTGACGACGTCCACCAACTTGTCCAGCGTGTACTGGTTGGTAGCAATCGAATGTATGGTTTAAAATACCGTAACCACGAGTTAATGTTAAGAATTCTGTTGTGTAACCAATTAAACCACGTGCTGGAACCATGAAAGTAAGGCGAACTTGACCGTTTCCGTTATTCACCATATCTAACATTTCACCTTTACGTGCACCCATAGATTCCATAATAGAACCAGTGTATTCTTCAGGTACATCGATTTGTACACGCTCTACAGGCTCACATCTTACGCCATCAACTTCTTTAATAATTACTTCTGGCTTAGATACTTGTAGTTCATAACCTTCACGACGCATGTTTTCAATTAAGATAGATAAATGTAGTTCCCCACGTCCAGATACGATCCATGCATCAGGAGACTCTGTATTATCTACACGTAAACTTACATCTGTTTCTAATTGTGAACGAAGACGCTCTTCAATTTTACGAGATGTAATGTATTTACCTTCACGACCTGCAAATGGACTGTTATTTACAAGGAACGTCATTTGTAGTGTTGGCTCATCAATACGTAATAATGGTAACGCATCTTGATGTTCAACTGGGCATACTGTTTCACCAACGTTAATGTCTTCCATACCAGAAACAGCTACTAAGTCTCCAGCTTTTGCTTCTTCAATTTCTTGACGTTTTAATCCCATGTAACCAAATAATTTTGTTACGCGGAATTGTTTTACGCTTCCGTCTACTTTCATTAAAGCAACTTGTTGTCCAACCTTCATTGTACCGCGGAATACGCGTCCAACTCCAATACGTCCAACATAGTCGTTGTAATCAAGAAGTGCTACTTGGAATTGAAGTGGCTCTTCGCTGTTATCAATTGGTGCAGGAATATGTTCAATAATTGTATCAAATAATGATTTCATATTCTCTTCTTGATTTGCTGGGTTTGAATCTAAGCTTGCTGTTCCGTTCATTGCTGATGCAAATACAACTGGGAACTCTAATTGATCTTCGTTTGCACCAAGTTCGATGAATAAGTCGATTACTTCATCAACTACTTCATCAGGGCGAGCGAAGTCACGGTCAATTTTATTTACAACTACGATTGGAGTTAAGTTTTGCTCAAGAGCTTTCTTTAAAACAAATCGTGTTTGTGGCATACAACCTTCATATGCATCAACAACAAGTAAAACACCATCAACCATTTTCATAATACGTTCTACTTCTCCACCGAAGTCAGCGTGACCTGGTGTATCTAAAATGTTAATTCTTTTATCTTCATAGTGAATCGCAGTATTTTTCGCTAAAATTGTAATACCGCGCTCTCTTTCTAGATCATTTGAATCCATTGCGCGCTCTTCAACGTGTTCGTTCGCACGGAAAGTCCCCGCTTGACGTAATAACTGGTCAACAAGTGTTGTTTTACCATGGTCAACGTGGGCAATAATTGCTATATTACGTAAATCTTGTCGTTTTTTCAACATGTCCAACTCCTAATGTCTTTTTAATCCTTCTCTATTATAAGAGCGAAGGGGATACAATAGCAATTAAAATAAAATCAAGAATGAAAATATAGTTGTATTCTTACTTTTGTGAAAGTAAAATGAGATTGGAGGGTGAAGAAATGGAACACATTCAATATCGCTTTTTATTAACTGCAATTATCGGTGTTATTTTCTTAATCGGTATCGGCATTATGATTGCTGAAAATAGTCCAATCGGTATTATTATTTGCATTATCGGCACATTTGTTACAGTTGGATACGGTTTTGTAACAAAAAGAAAAATGCGTAAATCGCAATAACGTCAAAAAGTAAGAAGCCTGTATACAGCCTCTTACTTTTTTTGTTACTTGGATATAAACGATAACACTTCTTCATACACCCCTGGCTTCGCAACTAATACGCTACTCTTCTCTACGATAGAAAGTGGCGCTCCGGAGAATGTTGTTACCTTGCCTCCAACTTCCTCTATAATTATCTGTCCCCCACCAAAGTCCCATGGTGATAATCTAGGCGTTACATATGCATCGATTCTTCCAGTTGCAACGTATACCATCTCTAATGCTGCACAGCCATATGATCTCGTGCCTCTTGCTTTCTTAACAAGTGCCATCATACTTTCCATATTAAGCAATGGATTGTCGGTAAGCCATATCGCATTTAAAGCTACAATACCTTGCTCTACAGTACCTTTTTGTAATAAAGGTATTGGTACTTCATTACAAAATGCTCCAGCCCCTTTTAACGCATGATATAATTCATCATGAACTGGATCATAAATAAGTCCAATCTTTCCGATACCGTTCTCATAAATTCCAATTGAAATTGCAAAATTTCTTTTTTGGTGAACAAAGTTCATCGTGCCGTCAATTGGATCAATTAACCAAACAACCCCGTCAGAAGAAGTTACCTCGTCTCCATAGCCCTCTTCACCTAAAATATGATGATGTGGGAATGTTTCTTTAATTTTCCCAATTAAAAACTGCTCTATTTCTCGGTCCATATTTGTTACTAAATCAGCTGCATTTGATTTTGTTTCTATAATAAGTGCTTTTTTCATTGATGCCATTAAACGCTCTCCCGCATCCCGAATCCACTGTTTGGCGTGTGCATCGATGTCTTTCCATACTTCTTGCATGTTTAAACACTCCGATCTATACTGTTCACAGAAAAAACGAACCCTTTATAAGGTTCGCACCAACTAATTTTTTATACATATACTATTATTACGCTTCTAAACGAATCATTTCAAGTCTTAACACTTCTAACTTTTGTACACACTCTTCTTTTTTCTGTTTATCATTTTCCATCATCGCATCATATAAAGTCGCTAATTCATAATCTAGCTCCAAACGTAGCACCGGTATTCTCTTTTCAGCATCTGTTCTCTTTAACGCATTAATCACCTGTCTCATATTATTTGCCTCCTCCCAATATTCGTCTGCCCTCGGACTAGAATTGATTCAATTTTCTGATTTTTTGTTTTATACTATACTATGTTGGATAAATCATCTATGCAACAAAATTATATTTTTTTATTTAAATTTTTTTGTGCTGTTTTTTTTATGAATAGTACAAGCTATGCTAAAATAAAAGCAAAATAGGAGTTGGAGGAACAATCATGACACTACAAACATTCAAATCAACTGATTTTGAGGTCTTTACAGTTGATGGTCTCGAAGAACGAATGAGTGCAATTAAAACGAACATTCATCCTAAGCTAGAAGCTTTAGGGGAACAGTTTGCAGCGTATTTATCCAAACAAACTGATGAGAACTTTTTTTATCATGTAGCAAAACACGCACGTCGCAAAGTCAATCCACCAAACGATACTTGGGTTGCTTTTTCAACAAATAAACGCGGATATAAAATGCTACCACATTTCCAAATTGGATTATGGGGTACTCATGCCTTCATATACTTTGGTTTAATCTATGAGTGTCCACAAAAAGTGGAGACGGCTCACGCCTTCTTAGAACATATAAATGATTTAAAAACAAATATTCCAAATGACTTCGTTTGGTCCATTGACCATACTAAACCAAGTGTAAAATTACATAAAACACTTGAAACAAATGATTTACAAAAGATGATTGAACGTCTAGCTACTGTGAAAAAAGCAGAATTATTAGTTGGTATTCATATATCACCAGAGGAGTTTTCAGCAATGACCAACGAACAATTCCTTGCTAAGATTGAATCTACGATGCAATCACTCCTTCCTTTATATGCACTTTGTAATCGATAGTAGAAAACGGACAATTTATATTGTCCGTTTTTAGTTGTTATCACATTATATCACTTCAGTTTTTATTTTTCAAAATATTTTTTACATTTTCACAAGCTTTTCTTCTTCAATTTCTTTAGCCTTCTGAATCGCACGGTATATAGAATATCCACTTACTTCTTGAAACTCTTTATCAATTTTCTTTTCTTCTGCTTTCGATGGAACAATCTCTTTAAAACGACGATATAAACCCATTAATTCTTCTCTTACAATTCCTTTTTCATATGCTTTCTCAATCGCTTCATAAAACTTCACAATTGTAACCATTTCCTCATTTGACCAATCATAATCTAACGGATATTGATATTCCATTTCGCACCTCATTTATCATTTCTTCTTATTTGAATACGCTATCTTAAAGTGATTTTTTCTACTTCACTATAGCCACTTTGCATTATACACTATTTATTCATTTTAATGGAATTGCCTTCCACTAGAAGTTAGTAGGAAGCTACTATTTAACATACTCACCGTAAAAATATTTTTTGCTATACATCTATAATTATTGGTGATATAATGCTTTTGTTTTATAGAAAATAAAGTGAAGCTCCCATCTCAAAAAAGCTTTTGTGAATGGCAGAAAAACAAGTCTCATTCTAAAAAAGAACGTAACTTTTTTAGAACAAGATTATATAAAACAAACTCTAATAAATATAAAAAAAAGAAGGGGTGTATAGATTGTCCCAATACGAAACACCATTGTTTACCGCTTTAGTTGAGCACAGTAAGCGAAATCCAATTCAATTCCATATTCCAGGGCATAAAAAAGGACAGGGCATGGATCCGGAATTTCGCGAATTTATTGGGCATAATGCATTAGCAATTGATTTAATTAATATTGCGCCGCTCGATGATTTACATCATCCAAAAGGTATGATTAAAGAAGCACAGGATTTAGCAGCCGCTGCATTTGGTGCGGATCATACTTTCTTTTCTATTCAAGGTACAAGTGGCGCAATTATGACAATGGTGATGAGCGTTTGCGGTCCTGGTGACAAAATACTAGTACCACGAAACGTGCATAAATCAGTAATGTCAGCTATTATTTTCTCAGGTGCAAAACCTATTTTCATGCATCCTGAAATTGATCCAAAACTTGGTATTTCACATGGAATCACAATTCAATCTGTCAAAAAGGCACTTGAAGAGCACTCAGATGCGAAAGGCCTACTTGTTATTAACCCAACATACTTTGGCTTTGCTGCGGACTTAGAACAGATTGTACAATTAGCACATTCTTACGATATCCCTGTACTCGTTGATGAGGCTCATGGTGTTCATATTCATTTTCACGATGAACTGCCGATGTCAGCGATGCAAGCCGGTGCAGATATGGCAGCAACAAGTGTTCACAAATTAGGTGGATCTTTAACGCAAAGTTCTATTCTTAATGTAAAAGAAGGCCTTGTGAACGTAAAACATGTTCAATCTATTATTAGCATGCTTACGACTACATCAACGTCTTACATCTTGTTAGCCTCCCTAGATGTTGCTAGAAAACGTCTTGCTACAGAAGGAACGGCACTCATAGAACAAACAATACAATTAGCGGAACAAGTTCGTGATGCTATAAATGATATTGAACATCTTTACTGTCCAGGGAAAGAAATGCTAGGTACGGATGCTACTTTTAACTATGATCCCACAAAGATAATTGTATCTGTAAAAGATTTAGGTATTACAGGCCATCAGGCTGAAGTATGGCTTAGAGAACAATATAACATTGAAGTAGAGCTCTCAGATTTATACAACATACTATGTCTTGTCACTTTTGGGGATACAGAAAGTGAGACAAATACACTTATTGCAGCATTACAAGATTTATCAGCAACATTTAAAAATAAAGCTGATAAAGGTGTTCAAGTACAAGTAGAAATTCCAGAAATACCTGTTTTAGCACTTTCTCCTCGAGATGCTTTTTATTCGGAAACAGAAGTCATCCCATTTGAAAATGCAGCAGGTCGTATTATAGCTGATTTCGTTATGGTTTATCCGCCAGGGATTCCAATCTTTACTCCGGGGGAAATTATTACACAAGATAACTTAGAGTATATTCGTAAAAACTTAGAAGCAGGTTTACCTGTACAAGGTCCTGAAGATATGACATTACAAACATTACGCGTGATTAAAGAGCACAAGCCTATCAGTTGATAGGCTTTTCTTTCACCTTTTTGGCCTTTTATCATACGATATTATGTAATGTAACGTATAGGTGGGGATACTATTATGATTGTAATAGGCCGTTCTATTGTACATCCTTATATCACAAATGAATATGAGCCATTTGCAAATGAGAAACAACAAATTTTATCTATAATGGCAGGAAATCAAGAAATCTATTCCTTCCGAACATCTGGTGAACTCAGCTTTGATCTAAATTTGCGTGTTCATATTATTACTTCTGCATTAGAACTTTTTCAAAGTGGTTTTCAGTTTCGCACATTTCAACAATCTTTTTGTAACCCTCAGTATTGGAAAAGAACATCTCTTGGAGGATTCGAGCTCCTTCCAAACATACCCCCTTCCATTGCCATACAAGATATTTTCAAAAACGGAAAACTATATGGAACTGAATGTGCCACCGCTATGATCATTATTTTTTACAAAGCTTTACTAGCATTATATGAGGAAGAAACCTTCAACCGTCTCTTTGCAAACCTTTTACTTTATACGTGGGACTACGATCAAGATTTAAAGCTCATAACAAAGACGGGTGGCGATCTTGTCCCAGGTGATCTCGTTTACTTTAAAAATCCACAAGTGAACCCAGCTACAATCGAGTGGCAAGGAGAAAATACAATCTATCTAGGAAATTTCTTTTTTTATGGGCATGGCGTAGGTGTAAAAACAAAAGAAGAAATTATATACGCGTTAAATGAGCGACGAGTCCCTTACGCTTTTATTTCCGCTTTCTTAACCGATACTATTACCCGTATCGATAGCCGTCTTATGAGCTACCACGCTTCTCCTAACACACCACAGACATCCATAGGATTTATTCCGATTAGAGATGATGCAATTGTTGCAACAGTTGGCAACACAACTACAGTTTATTAAAAAAGCACCTACATATGTAGGCGCTTTTTTTATTTAAGCTTTTGAATGTTCTTTATGGTCACAGTCGCAATGAGATCCACATTTCCCGTATAGTACTGTTGATTTTTCATCTTCAAAATGTCCGATTGTTCCTTCACATACTTGGCATACGATTGTTCCCATTTTTCATTTCCCCCT